>JAGGYC010000022.1 GCA_021162745.1 Desulfuromonas sp.
AAGACCGGCTACCCACAGGAGATGTTGGAACTGGATATGAGCCTCGACGCCGATCTCGGTATCGACTCCATCAAACGCGTTGAGATTCTCTCAGCATTACAGGAGAAGGTGCCCGGCTTACCGGCGGTGCAACCGGAACAGCTCGGCAGCCTACAGACCCTGCGTCAGATCGTCGAAGCGCTGGGCAGTGTTATCACCTCTGATACCTCTACACCAACGGCAGCACCTGCCGCCGCCAGCGCCGGCCCGGACGTATCAGCAGCCCTGCTCGACGTAGTGGCCGATAAGACCGGCTACCCACAGGAGATGTTGGAACTGGATATGAGCCTTGATGCCGATCTCGGTATCGACTCCATCAAGCGCGTTGAGATCCTTTCTGCGTTGCAGGAGAAGGTGCCGGGATTACCGGCGGTGCAACCGGAACAACTCGGCAGCTTGCAGACCCTGCGTCAGATCGTTGAGGCATTGGGCAGCGTTGACGCGCCTCAAGCCGTCGGCGTAGCTGCTGAGACAGCGGCTGCTACCGTGGGTACATCAGCAGCGATTCAACGCCAAGTGATTGGGGTGGTGCCATTGCCGTCATCACGCCCGGCATGGTCTCTGAGCAAAGAGACACCAGTGTGGATCGTTGACGATTGTTCACCGTTGGCAGCCAACATCGCCAGCCAATTAAAAAGTCAGGGCTACAACGCACAAGTGATCAGCCCAAGCCATAATGAAACACCCGAGCTACTCGCCGGTTTAATTATTCTCAGCCCGCAGATCGGTACCGATAGCCGCTTTTTAAGTGACGCGTTCCAGCTAATACAACGCTGCGCCCCGGCACTAAAGGCACTAAGGCAGGCACCAGGGCAGCAGCCGGCGGCATCTCTTATCACCGTGTCACGCCTCGATGGTCAGTGCGGATTTAACCACCAGTCACCGATTATCGATCCACTTTCCGGCGGTCTGGCCGGCATGTGCAAAACCGCCAGTCACGAATGGCCCGAAGTGTCGTGCAAAGCCATCGATCTTGGTGCCGATCTCAATGACGATGAACAGCAAGCAGCCATAGTCACCGAGTTGTTAATGGATGGTCCCCTTGAAGTGGGTATCAGCCGCGACGGCACAGTGGGATTGCAACTCGTCCAGCAACCATTAGCGGTTGGTAGCGCAACACTGGAGCTTAACCCTACAGATATCGTCGTGATCAGTGGTGGCGCCCGCGGCGTTACCGCCGAAGTTGCGGAAACACTGGCCAACTGTGGCAATCCAACCCTGTTACTGCTCGGTCGTAGCCCACTGCCGGAAGCCGAACCAGACTGGTTGGCCACAGCAGACGGTGATGCTGCGATCAAAAAAGTGTTGATGGCCCATAGCGACCAGCCTCTCAAACCACGCCAGCTCAACGATGCCTGTCAAAACGTGATCAACCAACGAGAATTAACCACCAATCTTGCCCGCCTGGAGCAAGCGGGATCAAAGGTTGTTTATCGCAATCTGGATATCCGTGACGAGAAGGCCGTGGCATCGGCAGTCAACGAGGCCCGGCAAATGGGCACCATCAGCGGCATCATTCATGGCGCTGGCGTACTGGCTGATCGCCTGATTGAAGATAAGACCGCCGAACAGTTCGAGCTGGTTTATTCGACCAAAATAGCCGGTCTGCAAGCGCTGTTACAGGCGACGGCTCAGGATCCGCTGAAATTTATCGCCCTGTTCTCATCGTCAACAGCCCGTTTCGGTCGCACCGGCCAGGTTGATTATGCAGTAGCCAACGAGGTGTTGAACAAGACCGCCCAAGCTTTAGCACGTCAGAAACCTGAGTGTCGCGTGTTGTCGATCAACTGGGGGCCATGGGATGGCGGTATGGTGACACCGGCGCTGAAAAAGCTGTTTGCCGCCGAAGGGATCGACGTAATTGATCTCCAAGCCGGGGCCAATTATCTGATGCAGGAGATGGCTGCGCAGGATGAAAATGTTGAATTGGTGATCCTCGGTGGCCAACCACCGGTCGTCACACCGCCGCAAACGGCTCCGGAGGAACCGACCTCGTCGGCAGCCATCACCACCAATGCTGCGCTCTACCCCACCGTTACCCTGACCATGGCCGTAAGCACCGACAGCGTACCGGTATTGCAGCAGCATGTAATCAATGGTAAGGCGGTGATACCCACAGCATTGCTGGTGGAATGGCTGACCCAGGGTGCCCTGCACAACCAACCGGGGATGCAGTTCTACGGTTTCGATAATCTGCGCATTCGTCAGGGGATTCTGCTGGACAAAGGGCAGCAACTCACATTGGAGTTGCGCTCCAATGAGGTGCAGGGCGACAACGGCATGGTGACGGTGCCGATGCAGCTGGTCGACAGCAACAGCGATGGCAACAAACAAACCATCCATGCCAGCGCCGACATTGTGCTGGTCATGCAACTGCCCGACGAACGACCTGCGGCACAAACGCTGGCCGTGGATGAGAGTCAAGGCGGCGAAGCTGCACCCTACTACACCAACGGCCAGCTGTTTCATGGCCCGCAACTACAGGGACTAACCAGCGTGGTCGGCCATGACGAGAAGGGCATTGTCGGTCTATCCATCAGTGCACCGACACCGGATCAGTGGATGACCAATCCCCTGCGCCACAGCTGGCTGGCCGATCCCCAGATACTCGACAGCAGTTTCCAGCTGATGATTTTGTGGTGCTTTGGTCACAAGCAACAGGGTTCATTGCCCTCCCTTGCCGCCAGCTACCGTCAGTTCAGCCCCAGCTTTCCCGGCCCGAATACCCGCATTCAATGCCGGATCACCAAGAGCAGCGAACACAGTGTCCAGGCCTCCATTGACTTTATCGATGAAGACAGTCAACAACTCATCGCCCGGATGGAGGGTTACGAATGCACCATGACACCGACGCTGGAACAGGCATTTCGCCTCAACAGCCTCGACTGATTAAATACAACTCTGCCCGGCCACTGCGCCGGGCTTTTTTGGGTAACTATTCAGCAAAACCTTCCCCCCACCCTAACCCTCCCCCACAAATCGGGGGGAGGGAATTTTAGCTCCTTCCCCGCTTGATGGGGGAAGGTTGGGATGGAGGTGTTCGCGAAGCGATATGCTTTTTGCCACAAAAATCCAGCAATCTTGCTGAATAGTTACTTTTTTGAAGGACTTCCCATGCAAACCACCTATCATTGCTTGCCCTGTTTTCTTAAACAAACACTCAGCGTTCTGGAAATGGTCGCTGCCGACGACGCTACCAGCGAGCGAACCCTGCGTCAGGTGATGCAGCAACTCAGTGAGATCAACTTCGACCAGACGCCACCGCAAATGGCCCGCACCATTCATCAACAGATCCGTCAACTCACCGGAGTGCCGGATCCATACTATGATGAAAAACAGCGCTTTCAGCAGCTGGCTATCCATCTCTATCCGCAGCTGGAGCATAATCTCTACCAGAGTGACAATCCACTCAAAACAGCGATTCAGCTCGCCATCGCCGGCAACAGTATCGATCACGGCGTCTATCACGACATGGATGAGAATCGCGCCCTGAAAGCCATCGAACAGGCGATGGATACCCCGATCCTTGGCGATATCGACGCGTTTACCATCGCCATCGAACAGGCCGAATCCATTCTTTATCTGGGTGATAATACCGGAGAGATTGTCCTCGACAAACTGCTGCTGAAACAACTGCCACTGGACAAAACCGTCTTTGCCGTACGCGGCGGTCCCATCCTCAACGATGCCCTGATGGAGGATGCCGAACAGGCCGGGATCACCGAACTGGTACCGGTCATCTCCAACGGCGACAACAGCCCGGGCACCTTGTTGAAATACTGTAGTGAATCGTTTCGTCAGCAGTTTGATAATGCCGACCTGATCATCGCTAAAGGTCAGGGCAATTACGAAACACTCAGTGACGTTGATGCCAACATCTTTTTCTTGCTCAAGGCCAAATGCCCCGTTGTCGCCGAGCATATCGGCTGCCAGGTTAACGACGCCTTGCTCTATCATCGCTAGGAGCCTGTCGGATTTTGCAAGAATCTACTACGAAATAGTCTGATCGGCTCATATTTACGTTAATTTTCAACAAATAGCGGAGCTATTCGCTTTCAAATTTTCGAAAATCTGATCTCGAACAGCCTATTTCTCGTTACGACCCTCAAAGTCCGACAGGCTCCTAGCAGATTATTATCGTAATAAAAAAGGGGCCGCTAATACGGCCCCTTTTTCATCTCTATGAAACCCACCACTGCTTCAGTACCCTGCAGATAACGCATTTAACGCCTTTTCGGCATGTTCTTTAAGCTTGGTGTTGTCTGTTGTCTGGTAAATCTCGGACAACGACGTGCGATATTTCGTCAACCCGGAAGCTGCTAACGCTTTACACAACCAGGCCATGGTATCAATGTGCTCATCATCAGCGGTGTTAATGATGTAGTTCGCCATCAATTCGGCGTTGATGATATCGAACAACTCTTCATTCAACGTTCCAGCGCGGATAATCTTCTTAGCGCCATCGCGTTTCAATTTAACATTGTCGGACTGGATCATATTGGCCCAGCGCACTTCCTGGGTATTCAGGGAGAGATAGCCCCGAGCAGAACGATTGATGATCTGATTTTGCTGCGCATAGTCCGGGATCAACTCAAGGCTTTGCCGCGCATACTTGCGTAATTTGTAGCTTTCACTCAACCGGGCGATGGTTTTCAGAGTGACGGCATAGTCGCTATTGCCCGATGAAGCCAACGCCTTGCACAGCCACGCCATCTCATCGACATAGTGCTTTTCGGTCTGCCGCCTGTTAAACCGCTGCCGCAACTGTTGATTGATGGTGGCAAACAGTTGCGGGTCTTGAATACCGGAGGTGGTGATATTTTTTGCCGCCAACACCCGTACCGACATGCTGCGCGAGCGGATCTGTTGATGTAAGCGCTCCAACTCAAGGGAACGATCTGCTGCACTCGCAGGACAAACAACGGCCAATACAATTCCCAGCACCAGCAGGTAAATAACAGTTTTTCTCATACGACTACTCCTCTTCACTGTCAACTCCCGTCGATAATTCAATCTATAAAGCCCCATGCTCAACCAGCAGTGCATGGATCGCTTCAGCCATGGCCCGATAGCCTTTAGCATTCAGATGGATGACATCCGATTTGTAACTGGGCGTGCGTAACAGATCGGCCAGCAGTTCGTCGTCATAGACCAGTTGATACTCCACGGCTAACTGGTTATACAGTGGTGCCGCATCAGCGAACAGATTTTTAGTCGGCACGCCGAGAAGCACCACCTCAACACCCTGCTGCTGTGCCGTGGCGATCATCCAAGCCAGATTTTGTCGGGTCTCGGCGATGTTGCGGTTGCGCAAGATGTCATTTCCGCCCTCTATCAGAATAACCAACTGCGGCGCGTTGTCATCCATGACTGCAGAAAACCGCTGGCGCCCCTGCTCTGTCACTTCACCGGACACCCCGGCATTAACTACCGTTCGATCACTGAGTTCGGCCAGTATGCAGGGATAGTTTTGAGATTGTTTGGCACCGACGCCAACGGTCAGGCTATCGCCAAAGGCGACGATGGTGGCATGTTCGGGGATATGGGTGAGTTGAGGGGATTTCTCGCAACCGGTAAGGGGTACGATCAACAACATGAAAAGGCTAAGAATACAACGACTACAGACCATAGCGTTCAGTTCCATTTTCAGGCTATCATTTTAATAATCAAGCTGACTGCGCACACCCAAACCCGGCTTATTCAACACATGGGTATAGATCATCGTCGTCGAAACATCAGCATGACCCAGCAGTTCCTGCACCGTGCGGATATCATAGCCTGCTTCCAACATATGGGTGGCAAAAGAATGGCGCAAGGCATGGCTGTTGACCCGTTTTGCAATACCAGCTTTTGCGGCGCAGCGTTTGATCATCTTCTGTAAGCCATTTTCATGCAAATGATGACGCCGCCGTTCACCGCTACATGGATCGGTCGAGATACGCGAGCTTGGAAACACATATTGCCAGCCCCATTCGGTTTCCGCATTTGGGTACTTACGACACAACCCTTCCGGCAGATAAACCCGCCCAAAGCCCTGCTCCAGATCGTCAGCATGAATGGACTTTACACGCTCAAGGTGTGCTTGTAGCGGTGCGACAACCGTTTGAGGTAGCGGCACGATGCGATCCTTATCACCTTTGCCATTGCGTACCACAATCTGTCCATAGTCATAATCGATGTCCTGCATCCGCAATCGCACCGCTTCCATCAAACGCATCCCCGTGCCATACATCAGCTGGGCCATCAGGCCAAACGTCCCCTCCATGGCATCAAGCAACCGCGACATCTCATCGCGGGATAACACCACCGGCAAGCGACGCGCTCGCTTAGCACGGGTGTATGCGCCCAGCTCACCCAGCGGTTGTTCAAGGACCTTGTCAAACAGAAAAACCAAGGCATTCAACGCTTGATTTTGAGTACTGCCAGCCACCTTACACTGTAAGGCCAGATACTCTAAAAAAG
>JAGGYC010000161.1 GCA_021162745.1 Desulfuromonas sp.
GAAATCATTATAAAGTCCTGTCAGCACAGCATGTTGATCATGCAGGTTCAGGGTGGCGTAGCCGCCACGGGCGATGGTGAATTTCAGGTAATCCTGCGGCGGCCATTCCAGCAGCTGACAGAGCAGGGCGCGGATCACGCCGCCATGGGTGACGATGGCCAGGTGCGACTCCTCGCTGCGGTGGATTAATCTCGCTAGCTGCAGAATGCGCTGGTTGAATTGCTGTTGTGATTCTCCATCGGGAAAACAGAAATCGTCGCTAAAGTCGGCCCACTGCTGCACCCGTTGCGGGTCGTCGGCGCAGATCTGATCAAAGGTCATCCCTTCCCAGCGGCCAAAGTTCACCTCATGCAGTTCGGCCTTGATGGTGCAGGTTTGCTGCAGACGCTGGGCGATGGGGGCGGCGGTCTGTTGGGCGCGCAGGGCCGGGCTGCACCACAGGGCATCAATAGCCCGGTTGGTCAGTCGATCCGCAAGCTGTATCGCCTGATCTTGTCCTGTTGTGCTCAGTGCTACATCCAGACGGCCGACATAGCAGCCATCCAGGTCGGTGTCCAAAGCGCCATGGCGAATCAGGGTGAGTTGTCTGTGCATCGTTATTTCCCGGCCCAATAAAAAAATCCCCGCAGCCTCTTTTCAGGGCTGCGGGGATTCCGTTTTTAATCCACGCATTTGTTCCAGCGACTCGTACCACGGAGATGCTGTGAACAAATAGAATTGGCGTGTATCTGACTTACGGCAGCCGGGGAGTTTGTCCGGGGCTGACGATCACAGTGGCGGGTCCGTGACGGATTTGCACCGTCTTCCACGAGTCCAATTTATTTTTTTATATTCTACGAACTATAGCAAAAGAATCAGGATTGATGTTGTTAGTTTTTCATAACAGCACAAATGATGTCCTTAGCTGGTGTTCAGGGCTGTTGCAAGGTGTGAACCAAAATGTGTTTACGCTGTGGGGAAAAGTTGTAAGAGGTTGTTGTTGCGTAATTTTTCTGTTTTTTGATGCGGCGGAGAAACGAAATTGTCGGCGTTTCAGAATGTGACAGGTGTGCATTTTTTGGAGATTGCAGAAATATCTCGAAATGGATTACCATCCATCAGATGGTTAACGTGCGAATTAAAGATGAACGTTTTCGCTGGGTTGAAAGTTTACTCTAGAGCTTGAATGGTGGGTTTCTGATAATCCACCGTGTTAAGGTCAGTTGCGGAACCATATTCTTCAGAAGGAGTCACATATGCAAATAGTTTTTCTCCACGGTCTTGAAACCGGACCTCATGGCACCAAATATCAGGCATTGAAAGAGATGTTTGGCGTGGTGTTGTCCCCGGACTGCGAGGGGATCAAAGATTCTCAACAGCGGTTGCAGGTGATTCAGCACACCCTTAAAGATGAAACCGGTCCGTTTGTGGTCGTCGGTTCCAGCGCCGGTGGCTTGATGGCGCTGCTGTTGCAGCGTGAAGATCCACGTGTGGCCGGGTTGGTGTTGTGCGCCCCGGCGTTGCACACTGAGGCAGCGCAGGATTTAACCACGGACGGGTTACCACCGACGGTGGTGATTCATGGTCGGCAGGATGATGTGGTGCCGATTGAGGCCAGTCGGCGTTTTGGTGCGCCGTTGATTGAGGTGGATGATGATCATCGTTTGAACGGCAGTTTTCCGCTGATGTTGCGGGAGGTTTTTGAGATGAAGTTGAGGCTGCAATTTCCTGTGTGATTCACGGTTTTTCGCAGCCAATGATTGTGTTTGGCGGCATGCCAATGTAGATCACAACCAAGATCAAGTTCGCGGGTTTCGTCCCGCAGTCGACACACTTTCTTTGCAAAGCCCCAAAGAAAGTGTGCAAAGAAATGGCTTTTGAAAACCGGCCCTCCGGGGGTCGCAGACCCACTTACGATGAGTCGTTTTCCGTCATGCTTCACCTTGGCGGCAAGTCGGACCTCTCGGCCGACTTAAGTGGGCTCTTTTTCTTAGCTGCGGCGTTGAATAGCTTGGTAGCTTATCGCTCTCTACTTTTTTCGTGGCATCGTCATGCAACACCCTGTTGGTGTTTTATGGTGCTTCATCACTGTTGCGCATAAAATGCTCAAATCACACGCCAAGCTCCCGTTTGGCAGCCTGCCAGAGACTGATCTTTATTTTTCCTCCCTGACCGTTCTAATTCCTCCTTGATTTTCGCACTACCAACTATGCAACAAAATAAATATACAAAATATATTTTAGCGTATGAGTTTGTCATACGACATTCCCATTCTTCCAGATGTGATGGCACTTACCAAACAATAATCCGACTGGAATCCCCCTGCGCCATGAAGTACACTCCGGTGGTTACACATGGTCAGCACGATGACAAGAAGGGAGATCGAGCCATGGGGATAGAGATCGAACGCAAATTTCTGCTCAAATCAGACCAGTGGCGCCAGCAGACCAAATCGCGCAGTCGTTTTGTTCAAGGTTATCTGTCAACGGTGGCGGAACGCACCGTGCGGGTACGAGTGGTGGCTGAGCAGGGCTGGCTGACCATCAAGGGGAAAAATGATGGTGCCCGACGCAGCGAGTACGAATATCCGATCCCGGTGGATGAGGCATTGGAGATGTTGCACAACCTGTGTGAACAGCCGTTGATCGACAAGTGGCGCCATCTGCTGGAGCTTGACGGCAAGTTATGGGAGATCGACGAATTTCTCGGTGACAATGCCGGCTTAATCGTCGCTGAAATTGAGCTGGACGATGAGGACGAACGCTTTACCCGGCCCGCTTGGCTGGGGGACGAGGTGACGTCTGATCCGCGCTATTTTAATTCCAGTTTGATCGCGACCCCCTATGGTCGTTGGTGATCACAGCATTTCAGGCTCGGAGCAAGAAAGTGATGAAAATCAAAGATCATTTGACCACGGTCCGTTTCTGGCGCCTCGCTGTGCAGTGGGGGTTTTTGCCTGGATTCTGGCCATCGGCATCCAGTTCGGGTTGTTTGTCCATCACTTTACCTCAGGGGGGACGACGCCCTTTTATCCGCGCCCACCGGGTGTTGAAGGATTTTTGCCCATCGGCGCATTGGCCAGCACCAAACACTGGCTGATGACGGGGGAGATTAATCCCCTCCATCCGGCAGCGATGGTGTTGTTTGTCAGCTTTGTGGTGATGAGTCTGCTGGCCAAGAAGTCGTTCTGCTCGTGGCTGTGTCCGGTGGGAACACTGTCGGAATTGCTGTGGAAGCTGGGCCGGGTGCTGTTTGGCGAAAACTTTCATCTCTGGCGTTGGCTCGATGTTCTGCTGCGCGGTCTGAAGTACGCCCTGCTGTTTTTCTTTACCAAGTTGCTGTTGTTCGACATGCCGCAGCAGGGCTTGGCCGGTTTTTTTTCGCTCGCCGTACTGGGCGATGAGCGATGTCAAGATGCTGCACTTTTTCACCGAACCCTCCTTTGATACCCTGGCGGTGGTGGTCAGCCTGGTACTGCTGTCGTTGCTGTTCCAGAACGCCTGGTGCCGTTATCTGTGCCCCTATGGGGCGCTGCTCGGTCTGGTCAGTTTTTTCAGTCCGCTGAAGATCCGCCGCCGTGTGTCTGAATGCACGGGCTGTAAGCGTTGTAGTCAGGCCTGTCCGGCACAGCTGCCGGTGGCTGATAAAAAGGTGATCCGTAGCCCGGAATGTAGCGGTTGTATGAGCTGTGTCGAGGCCTGCGGTCATCGTGCTCTGCACATGGCGCCGCCGCTGGCTGTGGAGTGTCCGCGCTGGGTGTTTCCGGCTCTGGCGCTGGGGCTGTACACGGCGGGGGTGGCGTTGGGGATGGCGACCGGTCACTGGGATACCAGCCTGACCTACAACGATTACATGCAGTTGATCCCGCGCATCAACAGTCTGGGTTTTTAGCCCGTATTTCATGAAAAGGCCGGTCTTGCGACCGGCCTTTTTATTATACCGTGAAGGTAAAAAATGACATGGATCAAGGTTTTGTTATCGACACCGGGCTATGATTCGATTGTTTGATGACAGAATTGTGCTGTTTATGCTGCGAAGATAATTTTTTCAGGAGGTCGATGATGCGCGTGTTGATAGTGGTTGTTGTTACTCTGTTTGTATCCCTTACACCGCTGGCCGCTGTGGCTATGCCGACGATTAACTGCCATTGCTTTCGTGATCGCAGTTTTGATCCGCAACAGCCGCAGGCTGCTGATGGCTATTTTCTTGCTACGGCGCAAAATTCATTTTTTGCCGCCCGCTTCAATATCAGCAAAAAGTCGCTGGTGATGAAAAAGCAGCAGGGTGTCGCTAGCGAAGATCTGTGGTTGGCGTACTGGCTGGGAGAAAAGAGCGGTCAGCAGCCTGAAGCGTTGCTGAGTCGGAAACAGGCCGATGAGAGTTGGGCTACGATCATGGATCAGCTAGCGCTCGATGAGTCGCCGCTGGGTAAGGCCCTTGTCAATGCCCTGGCTGTCACGTTGAATGAGTCGGCGGTGATGACATTGCACCCCGATCAGTTGATTGTCGATGCCATTCTCGTCAACCACAGCTTGATCTCAGGCGATGAACTGCAACGGCTGCGCAACGCCGCAGCGACAAACCAGATGGTGATCTTGCTGGTTGCCCTGAGTGATCAGCAGTCACAGACGGCGGAACAGCTCTATAGCGAAGTACTCAAGGACGGTCGTACTTGGGGGGAATTGGTGGATCGAACGGCCTTGAATACCAAGCAGCTGTTGCTGAAATTTACACGACTGCTTGGACGCGAAGAGTAGTCTGCGTTCTAGAAGAACGGACAAACAATCGTGTCGCACCAACAGGGTTCTGCATAACGGTGCCACGGGAAAAGTAGAGTGTGATAAACAAACACGTTACTCAACGGCAACAGTGGTTTTGCCGGACGCTGCACAATTCTAGGCTTGTCCGTCGCGCAATGGATCAAACAGGTACTCCAGGCCGTTAACCTTGATGGTGTGCACCGTCTGCAGCATTTCGCCCAGTTTACCGTTGGGAAAGCCCTGCCCCGACATCCACACCACGTAGGGCTCAGGCAGGTCGACAAGGCGACATCCCCGGTATTTGCCATAGGGCATCCGCGTGGTGTAGAGGGCGACAAAATCGTGGGGATTGGGTTGCTCTGGAGTGTTTGTCATCATAACTGCAGTGAATAGCGCATCAGCCTGAAAGTTGCAACGATAATAAAAATGTCTCTGGTGTTCGAAAACGGGCAATGGGA
>JAGGYC010000154.1 GCA_021162745.1 Desulfuromonas sp.
ATATAACCCCCCTAAAACTGAGGTAGTAATAACACGGTTGAGGCCGAACTTCTGGTCTGTCCAGTAGACAAACAAGCGGATGGTTTTTGTGCCAGTTACGGGTGTGTCATCATCAATATTCCAGAAGATATTATAGTTTTTCCCGTTCATTCCCAGTGTTGGGTTGGTAGCAAATATTTCATCCCCCTCATGCCCGGCATTGGCTGCAATGGGAGCATTATTGCCAACAGCCCTGCCATCATCCAGATCTATAGTGGTATTATCATTATCGCTAAGTCTATCGTCATTTAAAGGCAGGCTACGTAGCGTATCCATAACCGATTGCGCCATAGTCACACCATCGCTACGGCTGATGGCGTTAGTATTTGCCTTCATGGCACCGATCTGCATCAGGCCGACGGCCAGTAGGCCAATGCTCAGGATAACCATGGCAATCATGGCTTCGATGAGCGAGAAACCTTGTTGATTTTGAATAGTTAGTTTTCTCATAGATTTATAATCCCATATTGCGGCACAGTACCGTGCGCTCAAGAAGACGGTGGCGGAAACGGTTGTCAGCTCTTGTTGCCGGGCTACTGATGTGTGGCCCGACAACATAGGTCTTGGTGTCGGTGTAGTTGGGGTCGGGCGCTTGGGAACGTGCTAGCATCCAGATTCGGACGGCGCGAATGGTGCGAGTATCAATGGCGGTTCCCGTTTCCGCCGTTACTCCCGTTGTTACATTCAAGCTGTCCCAGTCGCCGTCATTGTCGTCATCGACGGCCCAGATGATACCACCGGCGTTCTGATCCAGTTCACCGTCATCGTCGTTGTCGTAGGCGTAGGCTAAGCCCAGATCGGTGATGTATCCTGCGAGAGGTTGTCGGGCTGGTGTGCCGTACATTAGTGTATTGGAGTTTGGTGCAACGACAGAATTGTCAAAAAGCGAATAGTTGACGGTTTCTCCAGCATCCAGGGTCCCATCTTCATCCCGGTCCCAGGCAAAAGAGATGTAACTGCTGCCGTTTGCATCAAGGGTGGTGCCATCGTAGTCACGAAACTGGATGTCGGTGATGCCAAACTTACCTGTACTCTCAGGGTCGTAGCCAGCCATGCGAATATCTCTGGACATAAAGTCCATGGCGGCGCGTAACGTTTGTTGTGCATCACTGACATTGGTTTGGATAGTTGTTTGCTTTTGCTGTGAATTGAAGAAGGTGTACGCGCCGCCCATGATGAACAAAGATACCAGCATGGCGATAAGCACCTCAATAAGGGTGAATCCGTATTTGTTGTCCATGTTAGCCCCTTTAAGGTTGGTTGATATGAATGTTGCCTGCCAGGCTTACATTTACATTAATGGTTACACCATTACCGGTGAATGTGATAACGCCGTCGTCTGGAACACCATTATTATCTAACGGATATCCTCGTGTATCCCACTGAACATGGGGATTAGTGAAGTTGTTTACCGCCATTGTAATACCCGTAAGTGTTGTTTGCCCTGTTTGTTCTGCTGCAGTAAGAATCCAGTCGTCATCGGAATCTTGACCTATTTGATAACGAGAGTTGCCCGCATCAAATACAATGAGGATAGGGGTATTGAGTTCAATCGCTGAAGCACGTGCTCTGGCCATCTGATCTTTAAGCTGTCGTGCCGCACTTTTAACCTGACTTTTTTTGCCCATATCCATAATGCTGGGGATGGCGATCGTTGCACCAATGGCAAAAATAGCGACAACAATGAGCACTTCGAGAAGCGTGAATCCCTGATTGTTAAGTTTCCGCATGGAAAGCTCCTTGGAATATATTTAATGGTTTTATCTCGCAATGTTTATACCAACGGTATTTTCACCTGATTACAGTTGGTTGCCGGCATGCAGGGGTGCAAAGAATGCAGGGGTGTGCAAATCTTGCATGGTTTGTGCGCTAAAGTCTATACTCTTTTATTTTGTACTGTAGCGACCGCAAGCTGATTTCGAGAACCTTTGCCGCCTGGGCACGGTTGCCGTTGGTCTGTAGCAGTGACCGACGGATGTAGTCACGTTCCAGAGCGGGGATCGCTTGTTTCAGGGAGAGGGTTTGATCTGTTGCGCAGATCGGTTCTGTTGACTGGCTGATGATCTCCGCAGGAAGATCGCTGCATTCAATGGTGGTCGAGGTGCTGAAAATCATGATTTTTTCCATCATGTTCTCCAGTTCGCGGATATTGCCGGGCCAGGGGTAGTGTTGTAACGCATGCAGGGCCGTCTCGTTGAGGCGGGGAGCTGGGCGTTTTTCACGTTGGGCGATCCGTTGTAAAAAATGCTGACATAGTCCGGTCAGGTCTTCGATGCGCGAACGCAATGGTGGCAGGTTGAGTTCCACCACCGCCAGGCGGTAGTAGAGATCCTCACGAAACTGACCTGCGCCAATCTGCTGTTTCAGGTCGCGGGCTGTTGCCGCCAAGATGCGCACATCCACTTTGCGCGGATTGGTGTCACCTACGGCGCGGATCTCCCCCTCCTGAAGGGCACGCAACAGTTTCGGTTGAAACTCCAGTGGTAATTCGCCGATCTCATCGAGAAACAGGGTGCCGCCATCGGCGGCGGTAAACAGGCCGGGATGGGCCTTATCGGCCCCGGTGAAGGCACCCTTGCGGTGGCCGAACAGTTCGCTCTCGACCAGATTGGCGGCAATGGCACTGCAGTTGACGGCGATAAACGGTTGGTCGTGTCGCGGGCTGCGTTCATGCAGGGCACGGGCAATCAATTCTTTTCCGGTGCCGGTTTCGCCGTGGATCAACACCGGCGAGCTGACCTGGGCCAGTTTTTCAACTTTTTGTAATACCGACGCCATGACCGATCCCGTATAGATCAATTCAGATGACGGCCGACTACGGCGTAACTCCTGACGCAGGTTGCTGTTTTCGGCCTGGAGTTTTAACCGTTCCTGAGCCTTCTTGAGGGTGAGGACGATTTCGTCGGGGCGAAACGGTTTGGAAATATAGTCGTAGGCGCCATTTTTCATGCATTCCAGAGCCGTTTCCAGGGAGCCATAGGCGCTCATCATGATCACGGTCAGCTGTGGCTGGCGTGTTAATGCCTGGTGTAAAAAACCCAGACCATCCAGTTCCGGCATGCGGATATCACACAGAACCAGATCAAACAGCTGTTGGGCAACCTGTTGCAGCGCCAGTTGGCCATTCTCAGCGTCTTCAACCCGGTAGCCTTCAGTTTCGAGAATGGTGCGCAACAGATGGCGCATGGCCGGTTCGTCGTCGATGATCAGTATTTTACACGGCGGGCTCATCGGCTAGTACTTTCAGTGATGGGGCTAATGGGCAGGGTCAAGCTGAAGCAGCTGCCCTGATGGAGAGTTGACGATACATGCAATGTCCCGTCGGCATCGTCAGCGAGTTGATAACTGACATAGAGTCCTAACCCGCGACCTTGGCCGGGGGGCTTGGTGGTAAAGAAAGGATCAAATAGCGTTGGCAGTTGCTCGGGTTCAATGCCGTGTCCATTATCCTTTATCTCAATTAAAATTCCAGATTCTTTTTGTTGGCCACTCAGGGTGATCTCGCCGTTCATTTCCGTTGCATCGCGGGCGTTGAGAATGAGATTGACGATGATCTGTTGCAACTTAAGCGCGGAAATTTCAACCCTCGGTAGCTGTTGTGGCCATTGACACTCAAATTGCCGATTTTTTAAAGCCCCTTGCATCCGTAACATCTCGCAGCTCTGCTGGAGCACTTCGGATGGGTTGCAGCTCGCGCTCTCGCTTGTTGAAGCGGGGGCAGTAAAATCGAGCAGATCTTTAATCAGTTGATCCATGCGCGCTGTTTCAGCCAGTGCCCGTTGGATGAAGTCACCGCTGGCGTTGTCGGCCACATTGCGCTTAAGCAGTTCCAGATAACCGATCACCGCGCTGAGGGGATTGCCCAGTTCATGAGCTAAGCCGGAGGTTAAGTTGCCGACAGAGGCAATTCGCTCAGAATGGGCCAGGTGTTGTCGGGTCACTTTCAGATCATCATGGGCCTGTTGCAGTTGCTGATAGTGTTGTTGTTGCTCAGAAATGCTCTGTTGCAGGCTGTCGACCATGGTGTTGAACGCTGCTCCGAGTTCTTCGATCTCCAACGGTCCAGCCTCGGGCACACGCTGATTGAGCTCGCCGTCAGTAATCTGTCGGCTGCTGCGGGTCAGCACTGTTACTGGCCGGATCACGCTGCGGTTGAGGATAAAGACCGCGGCCATCACCAGAATCAGGCCGTAGCCGAGACAGAAACAGAAGGCCAATGTGACCAGATTGTGCATCTGCTGATAGATGGCGTTTAGCGGGTAACGCAGTTGCAATGCCAGCATGGCCGGGGTGCGATGCACGCTGGTAGTGATCTCGACAAACTGCTCATGGGTGGCTATGGTCTTTGACCATGGTCGTAAACTGCTTGAGTAGTTGAGGCGGATCAGTGGTGATTGACGCAACAGGGCTTGGCGCAGATTGCGCTGTGAGCGATCATCAGACGGTTGCGTCGAAGATGATGCCAGTGGTTGCAGGCGTTGATCGACCAGCTGCCAGCCAAGCAGGTTCTGGTTGCGGGTGTAGGAGTCGAGGGTTTGTGACAATTGTGTTTCGGGAAGATGTTGCAGTATTTGACTCAAAGCGGTGGACTGCGCCGTGTGGAGGGTTATGCTCTGTTCAACCAGCCGCGATTCGGTGAGACGTAATAGCAGAACGGTCATAAACAGCAGTGCTGCGCCCACCAGCAGGCCACTGGTGACGACAATTTCGCTGCGTAATCCCAGCTTTTTCATGCTGACTCCAGATGCCCCAGATCGGCCAGACTGGTATAGTGGTCGCGACCGATAATGATGTGATCGAGCACCCGTACGCCGAGAATATCACCGGCTTGTTTGAGGCGCAGAGTGATGGCAATATCTTCAGGGCTGGGGGTAGGGTCACCGGAGGGATGGTTGTGGACAAACAGGACCGCAGCGGCAGATTCCTTGATTATGGCGCTGAAGACTTCGCGCGGGTGGACAATGCTTGCTGTCAGGCTCCCTTCCGAGATGCGCACGTCACGAATAAGACGGTTTTTGGCGTCCAGCAGCAGGGCCATGAACACCTCTTTGTTGTGGTGCAGAAAGCGGTTGCGGTAACGCTGAAACACGGTGGCTGCGCTGGTAAACGAACAACCGGGTAACATGCTATGGTCGCCGAGACGGCGAGCCAGTTCAAATACCGCCTGTAGTTCAGCTGATTTGGCCGGGCCGATGCCGCTGATGGTACACAACTCGGCGGTGGTGGCACGGGCCAGTTTGGGCAGGCTGTAAAATTGTTGCAATAGCAGACGGCCTTGGTCAACGGCACTGGTTTTTGAACCGGCATCGCCGGTGCGTAGGATCAGCGCCAGCAGTTCGGCGTCACTCAGCGCCTCGGCACCACGTTCCAGTAGCTTTTCGCGGGGGCGATCCCCTTCGGGCCAGTCTTTGATGCGGCGCATGCTATCCATTGGCGATCATGCTGTTAAGGGAGCATCTTCAGCTGGGCATAGAGAATGAAGCCCATCAGGGCCGCGGCCAGCCAGCAGGAGATGATGTCGCTACTCTTGCGCGGTGGCGCTTCGGCCATCTCTGAGGTTTCCTCGGTGATGGTGTTTTCGGGCACAAAGGAGAGCAGGCGGTTGATCATCAGCGGAAACTTGGAGTAGGCGTTGGAGATGATAAGAAAATTGTCGTCGGCGCACAGGGTGACAAAAGCTCGTTTTTTAACCTGGATGGTCTCAACGGCGGTGATGTCGGCCATGCGCAGGACTTTGTTACGTAAAAACTTGCGGGTTTCAATCTGATCTTCACTGATGGTCGTGCGCCTGAACAGACACTCGACAAACAGGGCGATAACCGGCAGGATCATAAATCCGAGAATGACAATTTTGGCGACCGGCTGCTTGAGGATGATGCAGCTGATAAACAGAGCGATGATCTCCATGGCCAGTATGCCGAGGGGGAATAAAAATGCTTTGCGGATGCGAAATGTCATAAAAAACTCCAGCTGAGCGCCGCTAGAGGCGAATCAGGTTAGATTGTTAAGGTGCTCTCAACATAAACAGCCAGCGGCTGAATGTCAATTTTGCTGACGATGTTTAATGGGTTTTACAGAATTGTTGTCGGGTTATGCTTCATCGAAATAGTAGAGAAACAACGATAACCACCAACAAGGTGTTGCAAAACGGTGCCACCGGAACGTCGAGAATATCACCGACACAATCAAATATTCCTGACGCCTATGCAGTGAAAAAGAGCCAACTCAGTCGGTTTTAAGGTCCGACTGGCCGCCAAACTCACGTATAACGGAAACCGACTCATCGTATGTTTAAACAGAAATTCACGCGAAGCGGGTTTTGAGGCCATTTTTTGCGTACTTTTTTGTGGCCCTTCAAAAAGTACGTCGGCTGCGGAACGAAACCCGCGAACTTGACTTTGCTCTTAAAGGGATTTCCCACAACTCAGTGCCCAATGGCAACAGTGTCGGAAGAAGTCCGGGACTCGCCCCGGCAGGCGACATCCTTTTTGCAAGCCGCCAAAAAGGAAGCAAAAATCGGCTTCTTTATCTCTGTAGCTGGACTTTAGAGTTCTGTTCCACTTAGCGAAAGGAAGAAACCCAACAATAATTTCAAAAAATTCGTTGACAATTGAGACATAGTGCGTGGCCGCGCCTTCAAAAACCTTGTTA
>JAGGYC010000024.1 GCA_021162745.1 Desulfuromonas sp.
GAGCCACAGCCGGAGTCACAGCCGGAATGGGATGCCGACAGCGATGCCTTCAGCTTCTCGCCGTCAGATTCTTTCAGTTTTGACGATCAAAGCCCGGAAACCTCTGACAGCTCAGATATATTTTCATTTGGCACTGCCGACGAAGAGCAGGAACATATTCCAGCACCATCGTCCAGCGAAGCGTTGGACGATGAAACAGAAAAACCAGACTTCATGTTCGAAAGCCTGGCAGATGAGAACACCAGCAAACCGCCGGTTGCCCCAGCCGTGCTGGAACAAACAGAGACGATACCAGCAGAACAAGAGCCAGAGCCGGAACGCGAACAACCAGCCCCGACCAAAGTTAAAAAACGTAAAACATCGAAACTGTTGGTGCTGCTTCTGCTTATGATCCTGGCAATTGTTGGTGTGTATGGCTATTTTTACATGACACTGGGCACCACCGACATCAACACGATGATTCAGGAGATCGAACGTCAGCTGGTTCCAACCTCCCAGCAACCAAAGGGAGCACTTCATATCACCACCACTGAAAGCTTTTATGTCGACAACACACAGTCTGGCCAGTTATTTGTTGTTCAGGGTCTGGCGCGTAACGATTTTTCTCAACCGCGCGCGGAGTTAAGCGTCACAGCGACCCTCTACAAAAAAAAGGGCCAGCCATTAGTGAAAAAAACCATCTATTGCGGCAATACAATCACCAGGGAAGATTTAGAAAGTCTCGAAATCGGAGCATTGGCAGAAAAGATGAGTAATCCGTTTGGTGCTGCGCTATCAAATGTAAATGTTGCACCGGGGCAATCGCTACCATTCACGATCGTGTTCAACAACATCTCTGATGAACTTAACGAATTCAGTGTCGAACCGGGAACATCAAAGGCCGCTGCGCGCTAATCAAACGAACCCGTCCTGTTTCATAAACAAAAACCGCTATGCCGTAGCAGCTTCAGGCTACGGCATAGTTTTATTTAGAATAAAACCCCTGCTTCCACCTCAGCGCTCCGACTATGCACCACAAGACCTCTCAGACAAAAAACCATCCTAAAATCAACACACAGGACAATGCTTTCAAGCTCAATGGCTGGAGCAAATCAAAACGAAAACAATTGGACACGATCCCTGTTTAGCTGCGCTAAAAAGGACAAAATTTCTTGCAATACAAAGGATATTTAGCTATCCTCCATAACGCCTTACTACTCTTTTTCGCCTTAAAAACGGATAGTTAAACAAAAATAGTTCAAAGTGCCGGCAAAAGATAGAACGGCATTCTGCAATTATACAGTAAAATATGACCCCTGGGAGGAGAACCGGTTATGGATATTCTTGCATTAAACTGCGGCAGCTCGTCGGTTAAATATCAGCTTTTCAACTGGGACAAGAAAGAGGTTATCGCTAAAGGTGTGGTTGAACGCGTAACCATCGGCGACTCTTTTATCTCTCATGAAGTTCCCGGTCGTGACACCTATAAGGAGGAGTCGGAATGTCCGGATCATCGCGTCGCCATCGACCTGATTATCAAGACTCTGACCGATCCCTCTAACGGTGTCGTTAAAGAGATGAGTGAAATCTCTGCGGTTGGCCATCGTGTTGTACACGGCGGTGAAAAATTCACCTGCTCCGTCCCCATCGACCAAGAAGTGCTTGACGCGATTCGGGCCGTTCAACACCTGGCACCGCTACACAACCCGCCCAATATCTCAGGAATTGAAGCGGCTCAGGCAGTACTGCCCAACGTACCCCATATTGCGATTTTCGATACGGCATTCCACCAGTCCATGCCTGCTCACGCGTATACCTATCCCCTGCCCTACGAGTGGTATGAGGAGTACGGTGTCCGTCGCTACGGCTTCCACGGCACCAGTCACCTGTATGTTTCCAAGCGTGCCGCGCTCAAACTCAACAAGCCGTTGGCGCAGTGCAACATCATCACCCTGCACATCGGCAATGGGGTCTCCCACACGGCCATTAGTGGCGGAAAGTCTATCGATACCAGCATGGGGCTGACGCCTCTGGAAGGGGCCATGATGGGTACCCGCTGTGGTGATATTGACCCGGCAATACCCCCTTTCATCATGGACCAAGAGGGCTGTACTCCCCGCGAGATTGATTCAATTCTCAATAAAAAATCTGGCCTGCTCGGCATTACGGGCCGCTTCACCGATCGCCGTGATGTCATCACCGAGGCCAAAAACGGCGATGAGCGTTGCCAATTGGCTCTCGATGTCGAAGCCTATCGTCTGAAGAAATACATTGGCTCTTATGCCGCTGCTCTCGGTGGTGTTGACGCCATCGTCTTCACAGCGGGCGTCGGTGAAAATGCCGGCATCATTCGCCAGAAGGCCGTCGAAGGTCTGGAGTTCATGGGGATCCACCTCGATACAGAAAAGAACCTGAAGACCTTCAGCAAGAACGGCGAAACCGAGATCTCCACACCTGACTCACCGGTAAAAATCTTCGTCATCCCAACCAATGAAGAATTGGTTTTTGTTGAAGATGTCGTGGGGATACTCAACGACACCTACACGGAACACACCAAGTTCCCTTACACCTTTACCTCGCCGGACTATTCTGCATAATCAACACCGCCAACCACATCGACGCCGGTTAAGGATCGATGACGTTGCTTGAGCATTCAATAGCTACCACAAATAAAGAGGCCATCTTCCACAGGAAGATGGCCTCTTGTTGTTTCCGCTCCTGCTATAACAGGAACATCAATACTCGCAAACGTATTATCCCTGTGCCTGAACTGCCGTAATCGCAGAGACATTGATGATATCATCAACCGAGCAACCGCGAGACAGGTCATTTACCGGCTTGGCCAGACCCTGAATAATCGGACCGACAGCTTCAGCTCCAGCAACACGCTCTACCAATTTATAGCCAATATTGCCGGCATCAAGGTCGGGGAAAATAAGGGTATTTGCCTTACCCGCAACAGCTGAGCCCGGCGCTTTTTTCTCGCCAACCTTAGGCAGCAAGGCAGCATCGGCCTGCAGCTCACCATCAATCTGCAACGCAGGATCGAGCTGTTTAGCAATTTCCATCGCTTCGAGCACTTTATCTGCATCTTCGTGCTTTGCGCTGCCCTTGGTCGAAAATGACAGCATGGCAACGCGGGCATCAACGCCGAGAAAACTCTTGCAACTGCTTGCCGTAGAAACAGCAATTTCGGCCAGCGCCTGTGCATTAGGGTTGGGATTAACCGCACAGTCGGCAAATAATAAAATCCCGTTTTCACCAAAATCGGGGTTTTTAGTCACCATAAGGAAGACAGAAGACACGGTATTCATCCCTGGGGCCGTTCCGACAACCTGAAATGCAGCACGCAGAACATCGCCGGTGGTATTGAACGCACCGGCAACCGCACCGCCGGCATCATTCTTACGAACCATCATCGAGGCAAAAAACAGGTTGTCATCTGCGGTCAGCTGTTCACGCGCCTGATCGGCGGTCAACCCCTTCTTTTCCCGCAATTCAACCAGTTCTGCAACATAATCATCAAGTTGTGGAGCTTTGGCCGGACAAAGCAGTGTGACTCCATCCAAACTGACATTAAGCTCACTCGCTTTAGCCTGCAAAACTTCAGGGTCGCCAAGCAGGACAATGTTTGCCAAGCCATCAGCAACAATCTGTCCAGCAGCCTCGACCATCCGGTCGTCATACCCTTCAGGCAAAACAACCGTCTGCATATTTGCACGAGCCTTGGCTTTAATCTGATCTACCAGTTGCATATCTCCTCCTCTTTTTAGAACATAGTTTGATTGTTTAGATTTTATACCTGATTCACAAATCTGACGTCAACCCTATTCGGCCAAACCGGGACCATTGAACAAAAAGACAATAGGTTCGGCAGTCAACATGAGCTATAATAGCAGCGTTAACCGTCTTAGCACTAGTTACCAAAAGGGCGAAATCCCCCTGCATTCCATTCGAGGCCATGACCTTTTTGACGTCCCGATATCCGCTATTAATCGGCCTGATTGTTTCGCTCATCATCCATCTGATCAGCTTAACCCTCGCACCACCGATCATTCCTGCCCCCCCAAAGGAGATCAAACCACTACTCGTTGAACTTAAACCTTCTCAGCCGCGACGCGAAACGGTCATCCCACGGCAGCCGCAGAAACCAGCTGAAACGGTTGACCGTCAAGGGGTAAATGAACAACAGGTCGTCAAGGAACAAGCCCCCAAAGGCCTTGATCAGGAAGACAGCTCACCTGTCATTGCCAGGCCCACACCGCCTCAACCCAAAAAAACACCGCCACAACCCCAGCGGCCAGCAAAGAAAACACCACAGACAGTCACCGTTCACCCCGGTCAGATAACGGCGGCAGAGCCATCGGAAGCACTGCCTAGTCTTCAGCGACTATTAGAGTCCGGCAATAATGCCGCTGCCGACATCACCCGCTCCGCGCAAACCAAACAGCGCCCTGATATCGAAAGCGGTGACGAATTACTCCTGAACATGACACAGGATAAGTTGTTTTCATTTTTTGCCCGGTTTAAGAAAAGTATTTATGCGGTCTGGAACTACCCTGATGAATCGATTAAACGACGCCAGCAGGGGATAGCCCTGTTGAAAATCGTCATCAATCGCGATGGCAGCGTTGAGGATGTCGATCTGATCTCGGCATCCGGTCATGAACGCCTTGATCGTGAAGCTATTGCGGCGATTTTCAAAGCACAACCTTATGGTCGGCTCCCCCAAAATTACCCGGATGATCAACTGACCATCATGGCCTACTTCGAATACGTTCTGGGCCAAAGCACACCCAATATTTACCGCAGAGAATAGAAAAGGGGCCCACATGAGGCCCCTTTTCTATCTGAAACATTAGTTTGTTTAACGCCAAACCCTCTGGCGAAATATTTTACTTTGCCGTCACCCGACTGGTCGCACTCTGTATGGTATTAAACAGCAACATGGTGATGGTCATCGGGCCAACACCACCGGGAACCGGTGTAATGTAGCTGGCCTTTTCCGCCGCAGCGTCAAACTCAACATCACCCACCAGTTTTTTATCGCCGACGCGGTTAATACCGACATCAATCACCACCGCGCCCTCTTTAATCCACGCCCCCTTCACCATCTCAGGACGACCGACTGCCGCAATAACCACATCAGCACGACCGACATGGGCGGGCAGATCCTTGGTCCGCGAGTGACAGATCGTCACCGTGGCATTCTCGGCCAGGCACATCAGAGCGACCGGCTTACCGACAATATTGGAGCGGCCAACAACAACAACCTCTTTACCATCCAAATCATACTGGATCGACTCCAGCATCTTCATCACCCCGTACGGAGTACAGGAACGGAACGTCGGATGGCCCGTCACCAGGCAACCGACATTGTAAGGATGGAAGCCATCAACATCTTTAAGCGGTGAAATCGCATTGAGAACGCAATCCTCATCAATGTGATCCGGCAGTGGCAACTGCACCAGAATGCCGTCGATCCGTTCATCATTGTTGAGTTGGTCCACCAACTCCAGCAACTCCTGCTGGCTGGTTTCTGCAGGAAGCTTATGCTCAGCGGAGTAAATTCCCGTTGCCGCACATGCTTTCTCCTTCATCGACACATAGACACGGCTCGCAGGATCATCTCCCACCAGCACGACAGCCAGACCGGGAGTGACCCCTTTTGCACAAAGCTCTGTAACCTGGGCAGCCATTTGCTCTCGCATCTGAGCGGCCAGCGCCTTACCATCAATCAATTGAGCCATTTCATCCTCCTACACAGCGTCAGGGAACTCGGGTTCCCGGTTATCAGTGTACAGATCCTAAGATGCCTTCGGACATCCGCCACAACCACCACCTGAGTTTGCCGGACATTTCGGTGCCGACTTGTCCGCCGAATAACCCTGATCGTACCAACCGCCCCCTTTGAGAGCGAAGCCACTCCGGGATATCAACTTTTTTACGGCACCACCACAATCACGGCACTCGGACAACGGCTCATCAGAAAACTTCTGACGTGCCTCAAAAACGAATCCACATTTCTGACATTCATACTCATACATTGGCATAACAACACTCCTTTAACAATAAACCAGCCGCTAAGGTAATCAGCTCCCCATTTTTTGTCAAGATAACTACGGTACATAAACACGTTAAGAGCGATTCAAAGTTGAACCGCCAGCCAGATATCTACTGGGAAAAACACCAACGGTATGCTAAGGTTTTGCGCAAAGGAGAATGTCGCATGTCAGCCATTGAACAACTATTAGCCAATGACCAGAGTTGCCGCCTGCCAACCCCCCCGGCCATTGCCATCCGCATTCTCGAAGAGGTTTGCAAAGAGGAGCCATCATTTACACGGCTATCTGAACTGATCACCTCGGATCCCGCACTAACTTCTCGCGTGCTGCGCATTGCCAACTCCTCCATGTACGCCCCCCTCAACCGGATCGACAGCCTCGAAAAGGCGCTGGCCCGGATGGGGATTTCCGCCATTACCAATATCGCCTTGTCGTTTATTCTGGTTAACAATTTTCATGGCCAGGAATCAGGCGAATTTAATTTTACCTATTTTTGGAAACGTGCCATCACCGCAGCCGTCAGCGCCAACCTGATTGCCAAAAAAATCTGCCGCGGAAACGATGATATCTTCATCACGGCGCTGCTGCAGGATATCGGCATTCTTGTCGCCTATACCTGCCTGGAAGACTATCGTTCAATCTTCAGTCCCGAACAACGACGTCGCCACACGCTGAAACTGGTCGAACAGGAGGAGTTCGGCTTTGCTCATTCACAACTGGGCGCAGAGATCCTTACACGATGGGGGCTTCCGGACTCAATTTCGCAGCCCATCCGTTTCCACCACCAAACAGACCAGGCTCCTGAAGCATTCAATTGCCCGGCACAGGTTATCAACCTGGCAGACAAGCTTTCTGCCATTTTCCACGGTCGTCCGGTTCCGGAGAAGCTCAAAACATTCCGCAGCATTTTACACAGCCGCTATCAGCTTGATGACACGACCATCAATCAGCTGATTGAGGACATTTCCGAACAGAGTGTTCAAATTCTGTCGTTTTTTGATATTCCCGCCGGCAAGATTAAAACAGCGGCCCAGATCCTTCAGGAAGCCAACGAGGAGTTGTCACGCCTCAACATGACCACCAGCCAGCTGATGACCCAATATCAACTGGAAAAAGATGCCGCCCTCAAAGACAGCCAGGATCTGACGAAGGCGAACGCCGAATTAAGTCGACTGGCCTTTGAAGACAGTCTGACCGGCCTATACAATCTGCGTTACTTCCACGATTTTTTTGATCGCGAACTCCAACGATCTTCCCGCTACAACACCGTATTCTCGCTGCTGATGTTTGATGTCGACAACTTTAAACAGGTCAATGACACCTACGGCCATCAGGCCGGCGATCAGGTGCTCAAGGCGATTGCCGATACGGCCAAGGAAACGTTACGCAATACGGATCTGGTTGTCCGCTACGGTGGCGAAGAATTTGCCGCCCTTCTTCCTGAAACAGATTTAACACTGGCCAGTGAAATCGCTGAACGACTGCGCAGAAACATCGCCGACCAGGTTACCCCCTGGAAAGGGGCTGACATCACCATCAGCATCGGCGTTTCCCATTACTGTCCCCAAGAAGCCAAGTTGACTAAAAACCAGATTATCGCCATTGCCGATGCCGGTCTTTACCGCTCAAAGAAAGGTGGTAAAAATCAGGTCAGCCTCCCGCTCTAAGCGACAAGCAAGGGGAAAATAACGGTCAACGGGCAACAGCCGTTCAAAATCAAATCCATACCCTCAACAATCCCTCTATAAAGGTCTCCCCCCGGCAATGCTCTACCTTATTCTTGTCTCCCTGATCTGGGCTTTTTCATTCGGGCTGATCAAAGGGCAACTCACGGGATTGGATCCCAACCTCGTCGCAGCGATCCGCTTGTTTTTAGCTTGGCTGGTATTTCTTCCATTCTGCCGATTACGCCATTGCCGACTGATCACCATCATCTGCCTGTTAGCGATCGGTGCCATCCAGTACGGGGTGATGTATATGGCCTACACAGCCTCGTTTCAGTACCTTGAGGCCTACCAGGTGGCATTGTTCACCATATTCACCCCCATCTATGTCACCCTGATCAACGACCTGCTCAGCGGGACATTCCATAAACGTTTTTTCTATGCGGCAAGCCTGGCGGTTTTCGGCACGGCAATCATCCTCTATCGCGACCTGCACCATGATGAATTCCGCACCGGCTTTCTATTACTACAACTGGCCAACCTGTGCTTTGCCTTTGGTCAGATTGCCTATACCCGCGTCATGCGCCACTGCCAAGCAACGGATCGCCAGGTATTCTCTCTGCTCTATCTCGGTGCAGTGCTGAGCACCCTGCCCATATTATGGTCCAGTGGTCAGTGGCGGATCCCCTCATTGAGCTTGCAACAGCTTTCGGCCCTGCTGTATCTGGGGATACTGGCATCGGGAGTGTGTTTTTTCTTGTGGAATTATGGGGCGAGAAAAGTTAATGCCGGTACGTTGGCGGTATGCAACAATCTAAAGATTCCCCTCGCCATCGCCTGCTCAGCACTGGTGTTTGGCGAAACGGTCAATTGGCAACAACTGACAACCGGATCGGTGATTCTACTACTGGCGTTACTGCTGAACTGGCACATCCGCCGATAACCGTTAAAACAGGTACAGCATCTGAGCCGCAAAGCGGTTGGAAAGATCGTCGAGGTTTTGATTAGCGACCGATGCATCATCCTGATGCGGTGCTGAGCCATTGCGGATTTCGTAGCTCAGCTTGCCACGCAGATGACGGGAGAATTTATACAGCACGCCAAGGGTCACGGTTTCAACCTGCCGCTCCATGTGGGTTTCAGTGCCGAGATCGAGGCGGTCGTAGCGGGCATTAAGCCAAAATTCGGGAAAGATCCGACAACCAATATCAAAGTACCAGCCCAGGGCCTGATCCTCGGGAAGAATATTATAGCTGGCTACCATCATGCCGTTATTACTCATCGTACCCGGCACGGCCCCGCCATCGGTACCAGCAAAGATCATCCCATGGGCTTTGACAATTTCACACTCCATGCGCAGATCCTGCCAAAGCAGCGTTGTCCCCACCCCATAGCGGCAACGACGGAACACCCGTTCATCGTGGGCAACACCAACCTCAAGAGTTCGTTGCCCCTCCTGATACCAGCCAAACATCTTCCATCCCTCACGCTGCACACCTTTGCCGACACCGCGCAACCGCTCTGCAGCCAGATACAGATAAAGATCGGGATTGTCATTTTTATCGCTGAGCTGCAAACCATGTCCATTACCCAGCATGGCCGCATAACTCAATTCCCAGGCATTATACGTAAAGCTGTCAAACAGCATAATACCGATATCACGACAACATCCGGCAATCAGGAATTGATTGTCATCACCGGGATCTGTGCCATCGGCCTCAAAAAAACGCTCCTGCATCAACATATTGGTAGCATTGGTCAGATTAATATAGTTACACGGCGGAACAAAGCCTAACGATTCTTCAACACTGGGCGTCTTAAACATCCCCAAGCGGACCCGCGCACCGGGGATATAGCTGAAGGTCACACTGCTTTCGACGAGCCGGATACGATTATTATCATCAATCCGTGATGCGGCATTGTTACCACTGATGGTTTTAACGCTGTAGGCGATCTTATTGCTAAGAGCACCGCGCATGCCGAGCTGAAATTTACGCACATTAGCTTCCGATGATGAGCGTAAATTCGGCGATATCAGGCTGGCCATCATCGGCTCACCCTTGAAGGGGCCGGCGGGCAGGTCTCCGCCATCGGTACGCTGATAATCCAGCAACAAAAAACCACCCCACCGCAGCGCCGGCGCATCCGGTTTTTCTGTTCCCTGCAACATAAACCAATTCACGGCATAGGCCGGTCGGCAGCAAAGCAGACCCAGCAGTAAAACGGTGAGGAGAAGGACAAACCTGACAGGGCTAAAGCGATCTATACAGACTATTCTTGTCGACACACAGCACCTCCGCGACACGACAACCTTCAATACAGGCAACAATACTACTGCACTATAGAGGAAAAATAACCACGGCACTACCACCAATGGCTAACAAACCCCTGCTAACTTATTAACATGACGATATCTCAGGTTTAATATTGAACCATGCGGGACTCATAGTCTATGATGAAGGTTTATTGCTGACAACCGGGCGCCCTTGCGCCACAACCCTGGTAGAGTCATGACGACACACAGCCATCGCTTCAGCTACCTGCTTACCGCCCTTGCCAGCCTGGTGATCATCATTGCAGGACTGAAGAGTGCACAAGACCTGATTGTCCCTTTTCTTCTGGCCGCATTTATTGCCATCCTCTGCCTGCCTTCCCTCCACTGGCTGGAAAAACGGCACCTGCCAACTGCATTCAACATTCTGCTGGTCATTTCGGCCACCTTGTTGGCGGGGCTGTTACTGGCAATTTTTATCGGTACATCGCTGCATGACTTCTCCCGCACCCTGCCGGTCTATCAGGCACGCCTGCACGAGGAGACCCGCATGCTGTTCTTATGGCTTAATCAACACGGCATCGACATCTCACCACAGATTATGCTCGATTACTTTGATCCCAGTGCGGCGATGAAGATCGTCGCCAACACGTTGAGCAGTCTCGGTGCGGTGTTAACCGACGGTTTTCTGATTTTATTGACCGTGGTCTTTATTTTATTTGAAGCCAGCGCCATGCCTAAAAAAATACAGATGGCGCTGGCCAACCCGGAACAGTCGTTTGCCCAGTTCAGCCGTATCACCCACAGCGTTCAGGGCTACCTGGTGATTAAATCTGCCGTCAGCCTCATCACCGGGATAACCATCACCCTGTGGCTGATCATTCTCGACATCGACTATCCGGCCCTGTGGGGGTTGCTGGCATTCATGCTCAACTACGTACCCAACATCGGCTCTATTATCGCTGCCGTACCCGCCATGCTACTCGGGCTGATTCAATACGGCCCCGTCGAAGCATTAATGGTTGCCGCAGGCTATGTCGCCGTCAATGTCATTGTCGGCAATGTGATCGAACCACGCTACATGGGTAAACAACTGGGCCTGTCACCACTGGTGGTTCTATTGTCGTTAATTGTCTGGGGATGGGTGCTCGGCCCCGTCGGCATGCTGCTCTGCGTCCCCTTGACCATGATTGTTAAAATTGCTCTGGAAACAACGGAAGAGTTACGCTGGATTGCGATCCTTCTCGGCTAAATCGAGAAACAATCGCCCCCCCCCAGCCACGTTAAAGGATACCCCCGAATGGACAACAAAAAACATTTGAAGCCGGAAAACTACCTTGGTTTCTTTCTACTGATTTTAGCCCTGATGGCTTTTGCCGTACTAGTCAAAAGCTGCAACATTTCTCAATATCAACATCAGCAGCAACAAACGGTATCGCATGACAACTGAAACAGAACAGGACACCCTGTTACTGGTCAAAGCTCAGTCAGCACAGCGTGATCTGGACAGCGTCATCAAAGAGCTGACACACTGTAGTGGTCTTGATGGTTATACCCTGCGCCAACGCCTGATCGGCCCTGCCATCAGTCAATTGCACAAAGGGGCAGAGAAGGATCTGCGCCCCCTGGCCGACCTCCTGCGCCACCATCAGATCGATGCCTGGCTGGTTCAACCGCGCCCGTTGTCCTTTGCTCCAGCAACAATCAGCGGCCTGACCATCCGTGCCGATAAGATCGTCTTTGAATGCCGGCACCAGCGCTTCAAACTGAAACGCGGCATGCAACCACTGATCGTTGTCGCCGATCTATCCGGCCAAATTTCAGCCAATCACCTGAAACGGTTACTGGTTCACAATGCCCATACCGGCACCTCCCCCGAAGATCCCAGCCAACAGGCCCTGCAAAAAGAGATTTTCAAACAAGCACCGGTGATCGATCTATACTGGAGCGACTGCGCTGATGATCCACAGCAGGCCGTGCGGATCATCCCCGGGAAATTTGACCATCGCCAGCTGGGTGACAAGGCCGAGCTAAGTCGCAACCGAAACCTCGCCGCACTACTCGAAGTGATCTGCGACTACTGTCCCCAGCATCACATCGACCATAGTTACGGCCTCGGCTTTCTCCCCGATTACCGCGTCAAGCCGCTCAAGGATCTCTTTTATCACCATAAGGAGAATCTGGACACCCTGACCCGCTACGGCTGGCTGCTGCTCGAAATCGCCGGCAACGACCACGGTCAACAAAAACACTCAGGCTCAACACCGATTCAGCAATTGCTGGAAACCAGCGGTCTGGCGGCGGTCCTCCCTGTTTTCGATAACACTGCCGACCCCCAGAAACCGCCGGCACAACCTCGGCGTCCAAAACCACCATCATTACCGCCCCCCCCCGGGCCACAAACCCGATCAGGGCTGCGACTACACTTCAGCAGCTGGCGTCTGGCGGCAACCTTTGGGGGCATCGTTATCATAATCCTCAGCGAAGGGCAGCAGAATCTCCCTGCCGGACTTTACCGCTATGGCGTGTCCAGCGGACTTCTGCCACTACTGGTCAGCGGCCTGTGTTTGTGGAACGCCCTCTACTACTGGCGACTCAAGCGGCGCATGGAAAACACCCCGACCAGCAAAGCCCGATCAGCAGCCATGGGCATGGTTGAAATCCACGGCCAGGCGCGCCGCCTCTATGCCCTGGTTTCACCCACCACCCAGACACCATGTATCTACTACTGTTTGAAAAAATATCGACGCTCAGGCAAGGATTCCACCTGGCGAATGACCAGCGTTACCTCCAGCGATAACGTCCCCTTCATCCTTGAAGATGAGACCGGACGTATCACCATTGATCCCCAGGGCGCAACGCTCAGATCAAAGATCACGTATGATAATGCCACGGGCAACAGTTCAGCGCATGAAAAATGGAAAGAAGAGGTGATCTACGAGGGAACCACCCTCTACGTCATGGGTTTCGCCCGTATGACTCACAATGATCAGGACACATTACGCCAACGGGTCGCTGACAAACTGCGCAACCTGAAGACGGATCGACAACAGCTGATGCAGTACGACCACAACAGCGACGGCACCATCGATGCTGCCGAATGGGATAGCGCCCGCGCCGACATGGAACAGCAGGCCCTGCATGACAAGCTGCACGGCAAACTGCATCAGGGCCAACAACGCAGCAACCAGCAACTGGTGATCGGTGCGCCGCCGCAAAAAGGACTGCCGTTCATCATCGCCGAAACCGAATCCGAAACACACCTGATCCGCCATTACAGCTGGTATATACCGCCGCTGCTGGTAACCGGCATTGCCATTTTCAGTTGGGCGCTAACACGCGCCGCTACCTTTTTCCACCTTATTTAACCTCAACACCTAGGAGTTTATTATGACGGCATTGATTGTTCTCGGCGTTTTGCTTCTGATAGCGGCCATGGCTATTGGCTACGTGATTATGATCTACAACGGCCTGATCCGGCTGAAAAACGAAACCGATAAATCATGGAGCAATATCGATGTGTTGCTCAAGCAGCGCTTTGATGAACTGCCCAAGCTGATCAAGGTGTGCGAAGGCTACATGCACCACGAAAAAAGCACCCTCGAAGCGGTGATCAAAGCCCGCTCCATGGTCGGCGAGGCCCGCTCAGAGAATGCTCAACTCGAAGCCCAGAACCTGCTGACCGACACCCTCAAGTCGCTTTTTGCCGTCACCGAGAGCTACCCGGATCTTAAAGCCGATGCCGCATTCCGCAGCCTGGGCAACCGCATATCTGAACTCGAAGATCAAATTGCCGACCGCCGCGAAATGTTCAATGAGTACATCAATCTCTACAACATCCGTATCGCCCAGTTCCCCGATCTACTGATCGCCAGAAAGTTCAACTTTGGCCCGAAAACACTATGGGAGATCAACCCGGAGCATCGCGCCGACGTTGAGGTCTCCTTCAACCAATAATGACGGCCAACCGCTATCCGGTGCCGGAAGGCCGGCACCGGACTGAAACCGAAGTCAAACGCAGCCGCTTTATCACCACCGTTCTCGCCACGGCCGATCGTAAACACAGCCGCGAGTTTATCCACAATATCCGGCACGAATTTTCCGACGCCAACCACAACTGCTGGGCGCGGGTGATCGGAGCTCCCGGCTGTACCATGCAGGCTGGCATGAGCGACGACGGCGAACCACAGGGCGCTGCAGGCAAGCCGATACTCACCACCCTGCTCCATGCCGACATTGGCGATATTACGGTGGTGGTCAGCCGCTATTTCGGTGGTACCCGGTTAGGTAAAGGGGGGATGGTGCGCGCCTACACCGATGCCGTTCTCCACGCCCTAAGCAGTCTGCCAACGGTGGAAAAGATCGACTACCAAGCACTGCAGATTACACTCGCCTATCCGCTATTAGAACAGGTTCAGCGCCTGTTCGACGACTACGAGGTCAAAGTCGATCAGCAGAGTTACGCCGATCAGGTACAGATCAACCTGCGACTGCCGCGTGAGCACGCTCAGACATTCAGCCGCCATCTCACGGAACTCAGTCATGGCCGTATTCGAATTAACCAGCACGACTACACCGAATCCCCCGCCTGAGGATAGTGTAGACAACATCTGGACAATCTCGACTCACCCCTGTACAATCCGGCCGAATTCGAAAGAGAAAGGTTGAGTTACCATGGCTTCACACAATAATGAATTATGGCAAACCATCATGTTCCTGTTTTTGAGTAAATTTGTTAAACAGGCCAACGAGCCGTTTGCTCAAAAACAGCTGATCAATGCCAAAAATGTTGAACTGGCAAGCCGTTTCGCCACAATGGTTGGCGATACAACTGCAGAAGACAAGATCAAACTGGCCCTGCTCAAAGCTCTTAAGCAACTGGAAAAATCTATGTTTATCCAGCGTCTGGACGAAACCACCCTCCAACTGAGCGACGAAGGATTAACAAAGATGCAGACAGAGCTTCAAACGGCAATGATGAAGATCGCCCGCGACTTCCCTGAATCGGTCCCTAACGAAAAAACTAATTAGCTTATCCCCCTTAAATTCTATATAAATCCACTCGGTATAAAGATCATCAGCCTGGCGAACGATTAAAAATCCGCATCGTTAATGTCGGTCTTTTATTTTGTTGGACAACGATGGCGAAAGAGCTAATATGGTGATATTGGTTATACAATTTGGATTATTAGCCTTCATCTGGGATCCCCATGTCAAACTCTGTAGAGCAACCTCTTCCTCAAATCCTATGCGTCGATGATGAACAAGGGATCCTCCGTTCATTGCGTCGGGTATTGATGGATGAAGAATGTGATGTCCTTATTGCGGGGTCTGGTGCCGAAGGCCTTAAGACTCTCAATGAAGTAACTAATTTAGCCCTGATCATCTCAGATCAGCGCATGCCTGAAATGACCGGCGTCGATTTTCTGCAGCAGGCTAAAGACGTTTGTCCTGCCGCCTACCGGGTTATGCTCACCGGTTATGCCGATATTAATGCCACCATGGATGCCGTCAACAAGGGGGAAATTTGGCGTTATCTCACCAAACCCTGGGACGATGAACAACTGATTTTATTAGTGCGTGATGCCATCCGCCAGTTCAACCTTGAGAACGAAAACAAAAAACTCCAGCAGATCATTGAAAAACAAAATCAAGAACTCAAAGAGTGGAATGATCGTTTAAAACAGCGAGTGCTCGCCCAAACGAACCGGATCCGTGAAAAGCACGAGGAGCTTGCACGCGGCAACAAGCACCTCCGCGAAAGTTTTGAACAGACCCTCCATGCGTTCTCATGCCTGATAGAACTTCGCGACAAAAATCTTAAGAACCATTCCCATAGCACGGCGGCAATTTCCGAACAGGTTGCACAGAATCTTAAACTACTTCCAAAGCAGCAAAAAAACATCCGGGCAGCAGCTCTTCTACACGGGATTGGCAAGCTGGGAATTCCTGACAACATTCTCTGTAAACGAGAAGAAGATCTAACCGCCAGCGAAAAAATCATCTACAACACATTTACCGTGCGCGGACAAACAGCCATTGGCCCTATCGACGATTTACGTGAGGCAGGTATTATCTTACGTCACCTCATGGAGCGTTATGATGGAAAGGGCGGTCCCGACCAGCTCACAGGCGACAACATCCCTATTGGTTCGCGCATTATTGCTCTTGCGGAACATATCGATCGCCACCTGAATGCCGGCGATTGCGGCACACTGGAACAGATTATCGATGGCTGCAAGACTCAGTTCAGCAAACGTTTCGACCTAAGGCTGCTTCCTATTGTGGCCAAAGCGGCGCGCGCCTATTATTCAGAGACAGAGCAAGCTGGACTCCCCGACAGCAGACAAGAGCTTTTCCCCAAAGATCTCAGCACCGGTATGGTGGTATTACGTGACGTTTACAGTGGTACCGGCCTGCTGTTACTCAAGCAAGGTTCGGTTCTCAACGAAGAATCGATCAAATCACTCAAGCGCTACTATGACACCGACACCCCTAAACAGCCGGTGCTGGTGCTTAAAAAACATGATTGAATATGACGAATAACAACAGCGCCTGGTCCTGAAAATTGTCTGCTACGGCCCGGCCCTGTCCGGTAAAACCACCAACCTGGAAACCACGGTACAGCAATGCACCGCCGAGCTGGAACGAACCTATCTACAACTGGTACAGAATGAAAAAATGGCCTGAGTCGGACAACTGGCCGCTGGAGTGGCCCACAAGATCAATACTCCCATGGATTTTATCACCAGCAACCTCAGCTCACTGAAAAAGTATCTGAATCGACTGCTGCAAATGGCAACCATGCTGGAACAGACGACCAGCCTTCTTCCTGCGGCAACTCTCAAGCCTGTCCACGAGCTGAAAAAACAGCTGAAAATCGATTTCATTCGTGAAGATGCCGAAGTCCTGATCGCCCAAAGCCTGGAAGGGGGCATGAAAACGCTGGCAAAAGATGGTATTGCGAAAGTTGTGGCCGGTGACACCACAGTTGAAGAGTTACTGCAAGTACATGACCTACAACTACGCTACGAACGCAGCTGCACACACTGCCATCGCACCATAGCGGCCAAGTACCGGTTCTGTCCCCATTGTGGTAGGAGCAAGAAACAGACCTGCCCTCAATGTCAGACTCCACTCGAAGCAGAGTGGAATCACTGCCCAAACTGTCGGACAGCCATATTAGCAGCAAGCTAATTTTCGGAATAGTCTGATGTAAAATCGATAAAACAGCCCCCAAAAGCAGTAAGAAGGGGATGATGGGGACAGGTCAAGAGTTCATCAAGCCACCAGACGTTTCTGCAAAGACAATGGCGAACTCGCTGCCCAAGGCACTAACCGTCTCAGCATCGAATCCAAGCACAACCGCTGATGCTTCTGCAGAGAGCAGCTCAGGCTGTATGGGATAACTGCCTAACCCCATACTTTTACAGAGCTGACGGGCGAGACGCACAACACAACACAGCAGAAATGGTTCGTCCTCGCGATCTCCAGTTAATTCTGCTGTTTCAGCGTAAAAGGTGCTGGCAACGAGCATCGGCGAAAAATTCCAGTCAAACAAAATGGCCGCGCCCAAATGATTAAAAGGATACGGCAACAAGGCTTCTGAGCGCTGCTGCCTCAACTCACTGTTTTCAGTTTCCTCCAGAATACGACCATACAACTCTGGAGTATCCATGTTGCAGATGGTTTCACCGATATTACTCATCAATCCAGCCATAAAAGCTTCTTCAGGATGTACAGCATCAATTTTCTTCGCAATAAATCGAGCTGCGATGGCAAAAGCAGCTGACTCTTCCCACAAACTTCGCTCGACCGCTCCCTGACGAACATGCATCCCTTTAACCGCCATGGCCAAAACCATATTGCGCAGGGTTTTATCACCCAACACCACCACCGCATTGTGTATGGTATTAATTTTTCTGGGAAATCCATAGAAAGAAGAATTCGCCAGTTTCAACACCCTCAAGGTGAGAGATTGATCACTGGTAATAATATCGGCAAGACGTCGAGCATCGGCACTGCCGCTATTCATCAATTGCAATACATCGTTAGCCACAACGGTGATGCCGATCTCACAGGTCACCGATGCCAGAATCGACCGGCTATCCAACGGTATCTTTTCACAAAAAATCTCCGCCATCCGTATTAATCCCCTGTTTTTTGAATCAGAGTAATCACCATTCCCCGACTAAGGTTATTATTTAAATATTTCCCCGTTGCTGCAAACACCCGGTCATTATAGTGCACGATGTCCGTCGATTCCCCCACCAGCTTAACCTGTTCCAGAAATGCCAGCACTCCGGCAGGGAACACCTTAGATACCCGTTCTCCAAGCAATGTACCCTGTTGAGTAAAAAGCTTATTAGCACAATCATTTGCCTGAGCAATCAGGTCATCAGCATCGACACCAATCACCACCACCGGAATACTGTCAAGAACATCTTGGGCCAACTGCAATACCTGGCTACGCATCTCTAAAGCCGAGGTACGTTCTTGAACCATCCTTTCCAGATTCGTGTTGATCTCCTTCAACTCCAGGTTACGCTGCGCAACTTCGTATGACAGGATTTCATTGTTCTGACTCAAAAAATAGGTATCAACAGCATTCGCGATGTCGACGCGGAGCTCATCATCGTTCCATGGTTTTGGAATAAACTTATAAATATGGCCAATATTAATCGCCTCCACAACAGAAGCAGTATCAGCATAACCCGAAAGGACAATGCGAACAGTCTTAGGCCATTGGTCATGAACCTGACTAAGAAATTCCACCCCATTCATCCCCGGCATCCGATAATCAGAAACGACCACACAGACACCCTGTTCCTGCTCCAGAACCTGCAACCCATCAGCACCTGACTCGGCCATCAGCAACTCATAGTTATCTTCATCCATAAACAAGCGCCGCAACGCCCGCAATACATTCGGTTCATCATCGACAAATAAAATTTTCATCGACGACCCTTCCGGATAAACATTCACTACAGCCCCTCCATTCTAATGTATGGATTTTCAACTATTGTAAACCCTAGCAGATGAGACCCTGTTTGCATAGAAAGGAATCATCGGCTCAATATTTTCACTGATTCAATTCGACGCTGCACGATTTGACAAAAAAAACACAAATCAGCAAGTCATATGAAATTCCCATTTTCAGCTACCAGTCAAGAGCCTTGCTGTTATTTAAACTATTTTGTAAACTCACTGCAATGCTGAAAATCAACCGGTCACTACCGACAAAGGGAGAAAATTTTGTTATCTGCATTAAAAAATGATTCCATGCGGGATCAACTACTATTAGTTGATGATAACGCTACGAATCTGGATACTCTGTTGGCTACGCTGGGTGATCGTTACGATTTACGTGTCGCGGTTGATGGTAAAACCGCCATTAACCTCATTGACGATGGTTATCTCCCCGACCTGATTTTACTCGACGTAATGATGCCGGAAATGGATGGCTATGAGGTTTGTCGCCACCTGAAAGCAAAAAAAGAAACCTGTGATATTCCCGTCATCTTTCTCAGTGCCTTGGACAGCAATAATGATGAAGCCAAGGGATTGGAACTTGGTGCCGTCGATTATATAACCAAACCTTTTTTTCCTGCGATTGTCTGTCAGAGGATCAACACTCACTTGGAACTGAAACATCATCGCGATAAGTTGCAGAATCTGGTGGTGGATAAAACGGATCAGTTGACCACGGCCTACAATGATTTAAAAAAAGTCCATGACCAGATGGTCCAGCAGGAAAAAATGGCATCGCTCGGTCAGTTGGCTGCTGGTGTTGCTCATGAGATCAACAACCCTGCCGGGTTTGTCAGTAGCAACATTGTTTCATTGGAAAAATATGTTGGTCGCTTGAGTGAATGGGCGCTGTTTGTAGAACAGATTTTGCCATCGGTGGATAATCCGGAAATTGTTTCCCTACTGCAGGAAAAAAAACGCACACTGAAACTCGATTACATTTTGGAAGACGTTAAAGATTTAATCAGCGAATCAAAGGATGGCATTGAGCGAATTGCGGCGATTGTGCGCAACATGAAAAGCTTTTGTCGCGCCGAAGGTGATACCTTCAAATCGCTCAACGTGCATGACTGTCTCGACAGCGCCCTGAGCATCGCCCATAACGAGATCAAATATAAAGCCACCGTCAAAAGAGAGTACGCGGAGCTACCGCCGATTCATGTCCTGCCGCAACAACTGGGGCAGGTGTTTGTCAACCTGCTGGTCAATGCCGCTCAGGCGATTGAACAGCAGGGAACCATTACCGTTCGCACCACTCATGAAAACGAGTGGGCGGTGGTGAAGATCTGTGACACCGGCAGCGGCATCACCCCCGAGCATCTGCAACGACTGTTCGAACCTTTTTTTACCACCAAGGAGGTTGGTCGGGGAACCGGGTTAGGCTTGAGTATCTGCGCCGACATCATCCAGAAACATCAGGGAACGATCACCGTAGACAGTACTGTTGGTGAAGGAACCTGCTTTACCATCAAGTTGCCATTGGTGGAAAGGCGTGAAGGATAGAGACTGCCTATACAATTTTTCTGTGTGTTCCAGCATCAAAACAGCCCCCCCCCAAAAAAACAATAAATAGCGCAAAAACAGGAAGCGAGCGCTTTATGAATGTGCGACATAAAATATTCCTGCTCCTCAGCATCATTTTACTCTCTTCGATAATGCTCTACGTCTGGGTCTACGCCCGGATGGATCACCATCGCTTAATGACACGGCTTAACCAAATGAGCAAACAGGCAGAGCATGCCTTTAGAGCCGAACAGGATTCCACCGAAATGCGCATGCTGCAAATTGCCACTTTCGTTGCCAACGACCCCCACACCCGGCAGTTATTTTTACAGGGAAAACAGGCTGTCGAGTCGGAAGGGGGTGGCGGTGGTGGCAAACTATCTGCCCGGATCAGAAAATCGCTGTATGAACACGTACGCCACAGCCAGGAGGTGTTGGCGCAGCAGTTTAAGTTCAGGCAACTCCATTTCCATTTAGCCCCCGGTTCACTCAGTTTTTTACGTGCCCATAAGCCGGAAAAATTCGGCGACCGCATGGACAAGATGCGTTACACCATTGTTACGGCGAATACCACACTTAAGCCCACTACCGGCTTTGAAACAGGAAGATTGGTTTCGGGCGTCCGCGGCGTAACCCCAGTATTCGCGATAGACAGTAAAACCAATAAAAAGATCCATGTCGGCGCTCTGGAAGCCGGCACCTCCTTTACCACCAGTCTTACCCTGTTTCATAAGAACTATCCATGGTTGAACGCAGCGGTACTGCTCCACAAAAAACACCTTCAGGCCAACATCTGGCCCGAATTTCTGGACAAGCTGTTGCGAGAGCAGCCGTTTATCAGCGGTTTTCGTGTCGAAGGCACCACGTCCCCCCTGATTGATAAATTTTTAACCCGCAATGACTTTGCGAAAATTTCAACATCCTCTGATCTCCACATCTTGCGCGACGGAGAGCTACTGTACAATTTTACGTCCTTTCCCCTGCGTGACTTCCGTGGAAAGACCGATCCACAGCAACCCGATGCCGGTCGGATCATTATTTGGCAGGATGTCAGTTCAGAGATTGCCATCCATCACCACAATGTCCGCAATTTAATCATCTATGGATTCCTGTTGTTTGCAGTCATCGAAATTCTGATGTTTTACGGCCTGCGATTGATGACTCAGCGGTTACAAAAAGAGTTGGAACGCACCCGTAAGCTTGAAGCCGTTAGCGATAAAGCAGCCCAGGTTATTCGTCATATTGACGAGTCGATCGATCAGCCACAGCTGCAATTGCAGCAACTGATCCAGGAGCAGGTGGATGATGCCGTCAAGGCGGTAGATGCCGGTTTTGGTTTATTTTTAAGTTCAACAGAAAAGGATGATGAGTATCGGGTACTGGCTGTCTCCAACATGATCTGGTCAAACATTGCCGGTGTGGAACGGTTTGACCAAGCACGCAACACTATGCAGCAACAGGGATATTTTCCGATAAAAATGACCGACAACCAGTTAATAACGGTATTGCAAAGTGCGCAGCCAATAATTCTAACCCACAACGATTGCAAGGGATTTGTTGGCAACATTTTGCCGCCGGGACATCCGGCAATCAATAATCTATTGTTGGTTCCGGTGACTACCGAAAAGTACGGGTCAGGCCTGCTTGTTTTGGCAAATCGTAAAGGTGGCTTTGGCATGGATGAGCAGATCACTGCCAAGGCTTACGCTGCTGCGGCTTCATTGATTATGCATGCTGACCTGCGTGAGGTGGCCCGACTGGCGGCCGAAGAATCATCCCGCTTAAAAACTGAGTTTTTGGACAATATAAGCCATGAGTTACGCACACCGATGAATGCGATCATGGGGTTTGGTCAGGTTCTCGCTGATAGTCAGTTGGATGATCGACAACAAAGGTTTGTCAATAATATCAACCTCTCGTCCAAAACGATGTTGAATTTAATTAATGACATATTGTCAGTAACAAAACTTGATGATCAGCCCAAAGAAGAGCTTACCATCAAAGTGTTCAGCCCAACGCAGTTGCTAAACCGGATTAGCGATAACTTTGCCATCAAAGCTAAAGAACGGGGAGTAAAGATTAAAACTGAATTTTCAGATCAACTGCCAATATGGGTGAATAGTTATCCGGCCCAGGTGGAGCAAATACTAAATCTATTAATGGGCAATGCAATCAAATTCAGCCATGGCGGTGAGGTAACATTGGCTCTGGCATTGTCGGAAATGGATGACGATATGGCAACGCTGAAGTTTTCTATTTGCGATCAGGGGATTGGCATTGCCGAGCAACAACAGCAACTGATTTTTCAACCATTTTATCAAATTGATGGTGCAAAAACACGCCAATACGAAGGTAGCGGATTGGGCTTAACCATTGCCAAAAAAACCTGTACCCAGCTCGGTGGCGATATAGCCGTTGAAAGTGTCATAGGTCAGGGGAGCTGCTTCACTTTTCAGTTAAAACTCCAGAGAGCAGTCCCCGCCACAGAGAACTTATCCGCGTCAGTCATGCAGGATGCCAATACCGCGTTTAAAGTCGAGACGGCAAGTGTCCTGCCCCTGGGATCGTTAAGCGAAATTGCTCAACTGTTACAGCAATTGGAAGATCCGTTAGCCAAATTACAGCCGAACCTCTGTCAAGAGATTGCCCAAACATTAACCAACAAGCAATGGCCATATCATATGGCAGAAGAGATAGAAAAACTAACGAGTTTAATCAGCAAATACCGCTTTGTTGAGGCACGCGAGGTTGTATCCAGAATAAAGGAAATGCTGTAATAGGTGAACATTACCAGCGGATTGACCAAAGGAATTGTTGACATGAATACTTTAAAAAGAATGGCTAAAAAGCAGGTCAGCTTACGCAGCAAAATATTTATATTATTTGGCGGAATGTGCAGCTTGATTGTAATAACCCTAATGCTGATCAGGATGTTTGGCGTACCCTTGATGAAGGATGATGGCGCCATCAGGCGTATCCGTATGCAAGCCCTAAAGCAGATAGAGGTGGTGGCGGATTACAAACAAACGATATTAGAAAACTGGCTTACGGAACGTCAACTCGAACTTAAACGTCTATCACAAAACAAAAATATGCAAACGATACTGCAACGGTGCCTGTATGGTCAAGAAACCGCTACGACATCAACACCTGTCGCCAATACTGACAACTGGTGCAAAGAAGATTTTATCGAGTTGTCTCAGCAACTACAGTTTTTTGTAGCCAACAGTAGCCATGTGAATAATATTGTTTTTGCGGACGCTGCAACGGGAAGAATTGTCGCGGCATCAGGCCCTATCACTGATAGCGATATCATTGAAGAAAAGACTTTATCGACTGCATTGGCTAAACCGCGAGTTGTCGCCGTTGATATAAGACACACCCCGGACCATGATAATTGTACTGTTGTTTTCACCTTGGCCGTGGCAGCCCCTAAAACAGACAGGCCTGTTGGGGTGATGATCGCTACATATAAGATCACAGATTTTTTACAACCACTGCTTCATAGTGTTCCGGGGTTGGGTCAAACAGGCGAGCTCGTATTGGTAGACCAGCAGAGCGTTCTATTGTCCCACCTTAAATTCCCTCTCAAAAGCGGTGTACAGGGAATAATTCACCAAACAAAAATTACGGCTCAACCGGCACTTATGGCAGCCGCCGGTAGCGATATGCTGACACCTGAGAGTGTCGATTATCGTGGTGAAAGCGTAATTGCTGCCAGTCGCAGTATAAAAATAAACAGTGAATACCAGTGGGGGCTGGTTGTTAAGCAGGATCGCTCCGAAGCCCTGCAGTTATTGATGGATCATGTATACGGAACAATTGTGGTCGGCTTAATCAGCCTTATATTGGTATTGCTGGGGGTATTTATTATTGCCAGACAACTGACGCAACCGTTTAAACAGTTAAGTAACACCGCTGACCGTATTCGAGAAGGCGATTTTACCGCTCGGGCGGTGACTTATGGTTCTATCGAAGAGAGTAATTTGGCCGATGTATTCAATAGCATGGTGGAGCGGTTAGCCGATTGGCAGCAGGCGCTGGGTGCCGAGGTGGCCATTAAAACCGCAGAGTTGGATCAAGCCTATAAAGCTTTGCAACAAACGGAACGTCAGCGCAGTTCTATTGGCGAAATAAGTGATTTTTACCTGCGTAACGGCACACTACAACCCACCCTCGAATTACTGATTCAACAACTATTAGGTTTCACCGGAGCCAAGGCTGGCCGCTATAGAAGCTGTGAAATCGACGCTGGCGGGGCAATACAGTTGACCCCCATGACCAAAACAATATTTGCTCCCACAGACGATAAATACGCCGTTGATCATACGCTGGCAGCATCAATAAATGACGCATTGATGATGTTGGCCGCTGAATATGACGCATTGATGGCAAAGGTTTTACAGCAAAGACAGGTTCTTATTCTGGATGAAGAACTGTGCCGCTCAATCAAGAACATGCCACGGGTCGATGGTAAACCTGCTGTCACCGCGTTGCTGATCATGCCGGTAATCAAAGGGGAACAAATTTATGGTTTAATCACGTTAGCCAACAAGCCAGGTGGTTTCAGTAACAAAGATAAAGAAATGGTTGCAGGATTTTCCTCTGCTGCCGCTCTGGTTATAAACGCTGACAAACGGGAACGTGCCCGCGTTATCGCTGAAGAATCGTCGCAGATCAAGGGGCAATTTTTAGCCAACATGAGTCATGAACTGCGCACCCCGATGAATGTGGTGATTGGCATGAGCAACCTGCTGCTGGATACAGAACTGAACGGAACCCAGCAGGATTATCTGCAAAAGATAGACAACTCTTCACGTCAGTTGCTTGCCCTTATCAATGACATACTGGATTCCTCCAAACTGGAATCGGGTCACCAGTTAACCATCAACCTCGTCCCCTTTGAACCGGAACAACTATTTCGTAACGTAATCAATCTACACGTCTATAATATTGATGAACAGCATGTTGAATTACATGTCGATATTGATCGTGTCGTTCCCCGGTTGCTCATAGGTGATTCACAGCGTTTGGAGCAGGTTTTAAACAATTTGCTTGGCAACGCCATTAAATTTACCCAGAGTGGAGATATCATCCTGGCCGTCAAGGTGATTCAGAGTAATAAAGATGAAGTTACCCTTGAATTCAGCGTCAACGACAGCGGCATCGGCATTGACGCTGGGCTGCAGGAACAGATGTTTCAACCATTTACTCAGGCCGACAGTTCCAGCACCCGCCAACAGGGGGGAACCGGTCTGGGATTAACCATCAGCCGACAACTCTGCCGGTTGATGGGAGGCGATCTAACCGTTGAAAGCACCATCGGTGAGGGTAGTACATTCCGCTTCGCTCTCCCTTTTGAGGTGCTAGCTGCCGAAGAGAAAGGTGACCATGCGCTGCTAACGACCAACGAACTTCAGGGGATGCGTGTTCTGGTGGTTGACGACAACCACATTGGTCGGCGGATTCTTGAAGAGATGCTTAACCATATGCATTTCAGGATTCATCTGGCAAGCTCCGGCAAGCAAGCGTTAATTGCCGTAACTGAAGCAGAGGAAAATAACGATCCCTTCCGCTTAATTATACTTGATACCGTTATGCCGGAGATGTCGGGACTGGAACTTGTCCGGCGTTTAACGCAGCAGCATCTCTCATCAGCTCCTAAAATTTTAATGATGACCGTCCGTCAACAACAACAGTTGAAAGTTCGGGCTCTTGATGCCGGGATAGGCGCTATTGTGACTAAGCCCATCCACCCTTCAGCCCTTTTTGATACCATTATGCAAGTCTTTACTACTACTACTACTACTACTACTACTACTACTAACCAGTCTATGGGTTGGGAAAACATTACCGTGTTGCTGGTCGAAGATCATGCACTTAATCGCCAGGTCGCCAGGGAATTATTGGAAAAAGTGGGTATAACCGTTGCGGAAGCGATTAACGGTGCCGTAGCTGTGGAGATGGTAAAAAACAACGTTTACGATTTAGTGTTAATGGATATTCAGATGCCGGTGATGGATGGTCATGCGGCGGCTAGAGCTATCCGAAAACTGGGGAATGCTGATATGCAACAGCTGCCCATTATCGCCATGACAGGCAATGCTTTTGAACAAGATCGTCAAAAAAGTATCATTTCCGGCATGAACGCCCATATTAACAAACCTGTTGCTCCGGCAGAGCTTTATGGCGAACTTAAACGTTGGTTGCCACAACATAAACAAGTGACATTAACCGACGAATCGCGGTCGGCGAAGGTATCGTTGCCAACAACCTTGCCGGGAGTCGATATGACCCTTGGTTTACGTTACGCTGATGGTGATCACCAGCGATATTACCGTTTATTGCGCAGCTTTGTTGCCCACTTTGCTGAAACAGAAACCTTGTTACGCCAGGAATTAGCTGCCGGACAACAGCAACAGGCTGCTCTGCGCATTCATAGCCTGAAGGGGGCGGCAGGAACCCTCGGAGCGATTGAATTACAGGCTGCTGCTGCTCAGCTGGAATCGCAGTTGCGGGAGAATACGAAACCTGAAGCGATGAACATGATGCTGCAACTGTTTAATCCCTTATTGTTGGCGTGTGCCGCCCTGCCAATGTTAAATGACAAAATTGTTAGTGATGCTGCGGGTGAAATTGTGGGAAGCGCGGAACAATTGCAGGAAATCTTGACGTACCTTGTCCCTGCGTTAGAGAATCTCCAGGCTCAGGTGTGCAAGAAATTGGCAACCCAGCTACGGGAAACAAACTGGCCGACCGAATTATCTATTAAAATTACACACTTGCAGGATTTGATATATCGATATCGTTACAAAGAAGCATTGGACTTAGTGACGAAGTTGAGAGATTGATGTTTTAGCTGTGTCAAAACATGCCGGCATTCATGAATACATGGTTGACGTTGGAAGGAATCGTTGAAAATGGACTATACTCCGAAAAAGCAGATACTCATTGTTGATGATAATGAGTTCAACATCGATACACTCATTGCAACTCTGGGTGATGAATATGAGCTGCGCGTCGCCATCGATGGCGATATGACCTTGAAATTACTTGCGCATGATGATCTGCCGGATCTTATTCTGCTAGATGTGATGATGCCTGAGATGGATGGTTATGAGGTATGCCGCCGTATAAAAGAGTGTGAAAGAACACGGGGGATCCGAATCATATTTCTGACAGCGTTAACTGACATTGCTGATCAGGAAAAGGGACTTAGCCTGGGGGCTGAAGATTATATCACCAAGCCATTTAATCCGGCGATTGTCAGGGCGCGGGTACGTACCCAGTTGAAGCTTAAACAATATCGCGATCATCTCGAAGATCTGGTGACAAAAAAAACAGAGCAATTACTGCATGCCCAAGAGGCCATTATTGCCAGTATGGCGATAATGGCCGAACATCGTGATCCTGAAACTGGGGCTCATATCCAGAGGACCAAATCATATGTTCGGGTGTTGGCACAGGCCATGGCAGCGCAGATGCCGGATATTTTAACTGAACAGACTATTGATATGCTTTACCGGGCCGCGCCCCTGCATGATATCGGCAAAGTAGCGATTCCAGATGAAATACTACTGAAACCTGGCCGCTTAACGGCTGAAGAGGCGACCATTATGCAAACCCATACCAGCTGTGGCGCTGATACTATTCGTCGTACAGAAGAGATTGTTGGCAGTAACCAGTTGCTGCATCTGGCAATGGAAATTGCCGAATACCATCACGAAAAATGGGATGGCAGCGGTTATCCGCACGGCCTTGAGGGCGACAATATCCCCTTGTCTGCCCGATTGATGACCATTGCCGATGTTTATGATGCCCTTATCAGCATACGTCCTTATAAACCTGCTCTCAGTCATGCGGAAACGGTAAAAATAATTCTCGAAGGTGATGCTTTTACCAGACCGGAACATTTTGACCCACAGATACTGCGCTGCTTTGAGCGTATCCACGACCAATTTGATCATATCGCGACGGCATTCAGCGATCGCTAGAACAACGGTCTCATTGCTTAATGGAGGGGCATAGAGTCCCCTTCACTCAGGATGAAAGGTGATGATGTGACTATGCAACAACAAAACAATCTTTTTGAAGTGTTATTTGGTAAATTTCCAACGGAGATATCAGAACGGGAGAAAAATGCGCTGATAAAAAACTACAACCAGCACAGTCACGAATTTAGAATCTGGCGAGATCAGTCCCACAACAATAAGTTTGTCTCAGAATCCTGTTTCGCCCTCACAGGCTATTCAGTGCGTGAATTCCTTGACGACAATGAACTGCTTGAAAAGCTTATTTCTCCAAACGACATCCCCTTGTGGTATGAAAGCCACCAGACAAGCACACATGAATCGATCCAGATTCGCTTGATTAAACGAAATGGTGAGATCGCCTGGTTTGAACACAACTGCAGTCCCCTTATTGAGGAAAACTCTGAAGTGAACGGATATATCGGCAATTTTGTCGATATCACAGACCTCAAAAAAGCCCAAACCTCAGCTCAAAAGCTTGCCATAGCAGCGGAACAGCATGCTTCAGGTATGGCCATTACAGATCAACACGGCGCCGTCGAATATGCCAACCCCGCCTTTAACGATATGCACCATGAAACCCTGAAAATTCAACCGGGAGATACATGGGCGTTATTAGCTCCGGGAACGCCAAAAGCACAGGAGATCAAAGAAACGGTTCTGAAGAAACAGCAATGGAGCGAAAACATACGCATCCCGAACTATCAAGGGGCAGATCATTGGCAAACGATCAAAATCTCCGCTGTTCTAGATGAACAAGGCCAGATCATCAATTATCTGGCGTTTATAATTGATATCACCCAGAACATGCAAGACAAACAACATGCCCTTGAACAACACCGCAAATTACAACACCTGTTCAAAGTAGTGGAAGCAGGAAAACAGGAGTGGGAACACTCACTGGACTGCATTAACAATGCGGTGATCTTGACTGATCATAACGGCATCATCAAGCGGGTCAATAGTGCCATTACACAACTGCTTAATATCAATATTGCAGACATCCTCGGCCAAGACTGGCGTTCTTTACTGCCTGACGAATTGAAAAATCAAATTGATCTACCCGTCGATGGTGAATATTACGATCAGATACGGGACAAATGGTTACGTTATAAGACGTTCCCGTTTAATAGTGAATCTCTGAGCACCCAGGTGAGTCAAGTAATTACCCTGCACGACATCACCGAATCACAGCGCATCACCAATGAACTCGCCAGTGCCTATGAACACCAGAAAGCAACTCAAAGCCAACTAGTCCATCAGGAAAAAATGGCATCCATTGGTCAACTGGCCGCTGGAGTAGCTCACGAGATCAACAATCCGACGGGGTTTATCACCAGCAATCTGGTCAGCTTGGGTAAGTACACGACAAAGCTCAATGAACACATCGCCTTTCTCGAACAATCGCTTCAACAAATAGGCAACACTGAATTATTAACGTCAATGCAACAACATCGCCAAAAACTTAAGCTATCTTTTATACAAGAAGACATCAAAGATTTGATTGAGGAGTCACTGGAAGGGGCCGAACGGATAAAAATCATCGTCAATAATTTAAAAAGCTTTTCCCGCGTCGATGATACCGGTTTTTTCACCAGTAATTTGCACGAATGTCTGGACGCAGCGCTGAATATCGGCTGGAATGAAATTAAATATAAAGCAACCGTTACCAAGGATTTTCAACCCATCCCAGATGTTTACTGTTCGGCACAACAGCTTAACCAGGTGTTTCTCAACCTGCTGGTCAATGCAGCTCAGGCATTGCAGGAGCAAGGTGAAATCAACATCCAAACCATCACCCAGGAGCCTTGGGTAATAATCAAAATCAGCGATAACGGCAGTGGCATTGCCCCGGAACACCTTTCGCGAATTTTTGAACCATTTTTCACCACAAAAGATGTCGGCAAAGGTACCGGGCTCGGGTTGAGTATCTGCTACGACATCATACAGCAACACCATGGTGAGATTGATGTCGAAAGTACCCTCGGCCAAGGTACGACCTTTATCATTAAACTCCCCATTGCGGCTTCGCCGGGCGACGAAGAGAATGCTTGACGACGGAACAAAAGACCATGCAGCGACATGATTCTCAACGCTGCATGGTCTTTTGTTCTCTGAAAAGCCTCAGCTCAGTCCAGGTCAAACTCAGCCCAGACCGGGCAGTGATCCGACGGTTTTTCCATCCCACGAATCGTATAATCGATCCCACAATCCCGACAGCTCTGTTGCAGAGCGTCACTGGTCAAAATCAGGTCGATACGCAACCCGCGCTTTGGTTCACGATCAAAACCACGACTGCGATAGTCGAACCAACTGAACAACTCAGTCACCTGAGGATAACAGCCCCGGAAACTATCATACAGCCCCCAGTCCATCAGTCGCTGCAACCAGCCACGCTCTTCAGGGAGAAAACAGCTTTTGCCCTGCTTAAGCCAGCGTTTCTCGTTATCGGCCCCGATACCAATGTCAGCGCCTGCCGGGGCGACATTCATATCCCCGACAACGGCCAACAGATCATTGTCAGCATCAAACTGGCCCAGCAGCTGATGCAGATCAGCGTAAAAGCGCTGCTTCGCTGGAAATTTCAGTGGATGTTCGCGATTTCCCCCCTGAGGGAAATAACCGTTGATGACCGTCAGTATCCGGCCGGCAACGTCATAGCGACCAACAATTAACCGCCGCTGGGCCTCGTCGTCATCGCTGTCAAAACCACACATTACGCTCAACGGCGGTTGTTTTGACAGCAAGGCGACGCCGTAGTGCCCTTTTTGACCCAAAAAGTCGACATGATAGCCCAAGGCTTCCACTTCCAGGCGGGGGAACTGGTCATCGTGAACCTTGGTTTCCTGCAGGGCAATAATATCGGGGGCATGTTTCTCAATAACCGCTTTTAGCTGATGAAGTCGCGCCCGCAGGCCATTGACGTTGAACGAAACAATCTTCATACCCCTAACAGCAATGCTTGAGGATGGCAGCAATCACCTCGGCGTTATACTCATTAAGTCCCCACTTCTGCGCCAGCATGGTGGCATTATCGGCAATGGCTGGAATATCCTGTTCAGGGATTTTCGCCTCGGCCAGCGTTACCGGGCTACCGATCTTGCGGAACCATTGTTTCAACGCTTCGGCGGCATACAGAGCGCGCTCCTGTTCACTGCCGCCACTGCAACCAAATACCCGATTGGCAAATTGGGCAAACTTGGCGGGGTGCTGCTGGGCCTTATAGGTCATCCAACCCGGCATAACGATCGACAATCCGGCACCATGGGCCACATCGTACAGGGCGCTCAACGAATGCTCGATCATATGGTTGGGGAAGCCATAGACGCCGATTCCAGCCGTTGACAAGCCATTCAGTGCCCAGGTCGCCGCCCACATCATCGTCGCCCGGGCATCGGCATGATCAGGCTGATCAAGAATCTGTTCGGTACACTCGATAATCGTTTTAATCAGGCCCTCGACAAAACGATCCTGCAATGGTGTCGCACTGTCGGCACTGGTGAAATAACCCTCAATCAGATGAGAGATGGCATCAACCGCAGAATAGGCGGTGTAATCTGCCGGCACCGAATAGGTCAAACAGGGATCGAGAATCGACACCTTGGGAAACAACAACGGCGAGCCGATGTTGAATTTCTGCTTCGTCTGTTCATTGGTGACCACCCCGCCGGAGTTCATCTCCGAACCGGTGGCTGCCAGGGTCAAAACCGTGATCAACGGCAACGCCTCCCTCACCTGGGCCTGATCAATAAAGAAGTCCCAGACATCGCCATCGGTCTTCGCCCCGGCAGCAATCGACTTCGATGCGTCCAGCACACTGCCGCCACCGACGGCGACAATAACATCCACCTGCTCCGCCTTGGCCAGCGCCACCCCGGTACGAACATGGCCAAGGACCGGATTCGATTTCACACCGCCATGCTCAACCCAGCTCACCCCGGCCTGTTGCAGCGACGCCGTCACCTGATCGTAAACACCCGTACGCTTGATGCTGCTCTGACCATACACCAGCAGCGCTTTGCTGCCGTACCCAGCAGTGCTCTTACCCACCTTCTTGACCATCTGCGGACCAAAAACAATTTTGGTTGGATTATGAAAAACAAACGGTTGCATCGTTCCTCCCCCTGAAATTAAATTGTCAGCTCAGCGCCTGGTTCAGGCACTGTCGCACCTCTGCACAGCTGAGTCCTTCGACCACAAGCCGCTTGTGACGACTTTTATGACCGCTGAGCAGGGTCACCGAGCGCTTTGAACAGCCGAGCAGTTTGGCAAAATACTCGCAACACAACTTATTGGCCGCACCATCCACCGGCGGCGAAGTCAGGCGCACCTTCAACTCATCGCCCTGCAAGCCACACAAGCCATTTTTACTCGCCCGTGGCTGCACCAGCACAGCGATCACCGCCGTCCCGCCTTTGTCCACCACACAGGCATTGAGATCATCCAACATCACCGTTTAAAAACTATAGGCAATGCTATGCAAAACCGCCGTGATCATCCGCTGGCAGAATGACAGTGCCAAGAGCAGCACCAGCGGAGTGAAGTCCATGCCGCCAAACTGCAATGGGATCAGTCGCTGGATTCGGTACAGTACCGGGTCGGTCGCTGAATGGAGAAAGCGGACAATACTGTTGTGGGGATCGGGGTTCACCCAAGAGATCAACGCCCGCCCAACAAGGATAAGAATATAGATGGTGAAGGCCAGATCCACCAGGCCGGCCAGGGCTAAAAACAACTCACGTAAAATCATTTTTTCTCACTTTCATTTCGAGCAAAAAAAGGATCCATTATTCATGGTTTCGAACGCTAAGATCATTCCTGTTTATACCGGGCAACTCCAGCCCTGTCAACGCTTTCACCCGGTCAAAAATAGGTTCACCAGACCAACAATATGATCTATTCTGACAGGGCTTTTGACATCTGTTTACGAACAGGATAGAGTGCCGTCTGGAGGGTTGAGCGTTGGTTACTCTCGCTCGAAATCCGCTGCCGTCATTTGCTCAATTAAACTACCATGAAGCAGCAAGGGGAACAATCAATCATGTACCGGACTAACAATCTCAATATTCAAAGCATCACCGAAGTTATCGCACCCGCTGAACTCAAGCAGGTCTTTCCGTTATCAGAGGGTTCAGCGGAATTTGTCACCAAGGCGCGCAATCAGATCAAGGATGTGTTGCACAATCGCGATCCGCGAATGATGGTGGTCGTTGGTCCATGTTCCATCCACGATCCAGAAGCAGCCCTCGACTATGCCCGCCGCCTGGGCAAACTAGCCAGCGAACTCGAAGACCAGTTGCTGATCGTCATGCGGGTCTATTTTGAAAAACCACGCACCACCGTCGGCTGGAAAGGGCTGATCAACGATCCTGACCTCAACGGTAGCCACCTGATCTCTAAAGGACTGGGCGTGGCCCGGCAGTTGTTCTGCGCCATCACCGACCTCGGTTTGCCCATCGCCACCGAGATGCTCGACACCATCACCCCGCAATATTTTGCTGACCTGATCAGCTGGGGCGCCATTGGCGCCCGTACCACCGAGTCACAGCCTCATCGTGAGATGTCGAGTGGTCTATCGTTCCCCGTTGGCTTCAAAAACAGCACCGACGGCAACCTGCAGATCGCCATGGACGCCATGAGCGCTGCGCAGCATGAGCACAGCTTCCTCGGCATTAACCGCTCAGGTAAGATCTCCATCGTTAAAACCTGTGGCAATCCCGATGCCCATATCGTCTTACGCGGCGGCAGCAACGGCCCCAACTATCAAGCTGAAGCGATTGCCACCACCGAGCAGAAATTGGCGGCCCAGAACCTCGGTCAGGCAATTATGGTCGACTGCAGCCATGCTAACTCGAACAAAGATCACAACCGCCAAGAACTGGTGGTTAATGATGTTCTCGAACAGATTGCCGCAGGTAATCGCAGTATCTGTTCCATTATGATCGAAAGTAACCTTGAAGCGGGCAACCAGTCGATGGCGGATCCTGCACACCTCAAATACGGGGTCTCAATCACCGACAAATGTATCGACTGGGAGACCACCGAACGCCTGCTGCGCACCACCCATGCCAGTCTTAAGCAGATGGACGGTCGTCCGGTAGAATAAACAGAACAGACCGACAACAGATAAAAGGGCGCAGCATCCACTTGGATGCTGCGCCCTCTTTATTACTTTCATCTGGATATACTCTACAAAGCAAAACGAGCAACCGCTCTGGCTGCGACAGCTTGACCGATACTCAGCGAGGCCGTTGCCGCCGGTGACGGCGCGTTGAGCACATGCACCATCCCCTCTTGTTCGAAAATCTGGAAATCATCCAGCAAGGTACCATCTTCGGCCACCGCCTGCGCACGCACTCCGGCACCGGCGCGATAAACATCGTCGCCACTGATCCCCGGCAGCAGATGCTGCAAATCGTGAACGAAACGTTTTTTGGAAAACGAGCGATGGTACTCCTGCAACCCTACCTTCCAGAAGCGGCGAGCCAGTTTGATAAAACCGGGATAACTGACCGTTTCCAGAGTGTCACGCAGCGAAAAGCTGGAACGCTGATAGCCTTCGCGCTTAAAGGCCAGCACCGCATTCGGCCCCGCCTCCACGTCGCCATGGATCATCCGTGTATAGTGTACCCCCAGAAATGGAAAGTCTGGATCGGGCACCGGATAGATCAAGTTTTTCACCAACGAACGGCGCTCTCTGACCAACTTGTAATATTCGCCACGAAACGGGATTATCCGCACCCCGGGTTCGGCGCCACACATCCTGGCCACCCGGTCACAGTGCAATCCGGCACAATTGATCACAAACCGGGTCTGCACAGTTCCCACCGCCGTCGTCAGGTTGAAACCATCATCCACAGCCTCAATACGCTGCACTTCGGCTCCGGTCATAATCCGGCCACCACGCTCGACGACCAAACGGGCATAGGCTTCAGTGACCTTGACATAGTCGACAATACCGGTTTCCGGCACCAACAACCCGGCAATACCGGCAACATTGGGCTCATAATGTTTTAAACCCGCTTCGTCGAGACGCTCAAGCCCCTGTAGGCCATTGGCATGTCCGCGCCGCTCCAACTCATCCAATGCCGCAACCTCGCGCTCATTGGTTGCCACCACCACTTTGCCACAGCGCTCATGGGGAATGTTTTGCTCGGCGCAAAAACAGTACAGCGCCTCGCGCCCTTCCACGCAATTGCGTGCCTTAAGCGATCCGGGTCGATAGTAAAGCCCGGAATGGATCACGCCACTGTTATTTCCCGTCTGGTGACGAGCCAGAGTGGTCTCTTTTTCCAACACCAGAATCGAACAATCCGGAGACTGTTCCGTCAATGCCAATGCCGTTGCGGCACCAACGATCCCCCCACCGATCACCACTACATCACATTTCATAATAAATTCGACTACCCTTCTTCAGCCTCATTGAGCATATCGGTAACCTGCAACCGCACGTCATCGATATGAACCCGCACCACATCGCCATCTTCACGTTCGCTGCGTACCAGACCTTCTGCGGCCCAAAACAGCAACACTGATTTCTTAATACCAAACTTGTCCGCTGCCGCCTCTACATCATACCACGTCTTCATCAGAGCCATCGCCTACTCCTTTCATTACATAATAACCATTATCCTATTCTTCATTATATCTCGTATAGCAGAGGTGAACAGAGCTTGGCAAAAAAATTATAAAGAGAACAGACCCCATTGCCGATATAATGAGTGTTCGCGACACATTCATCCCGGCCAGCTGTTGGCCACTGTTCCAATGTCATTTAATACTACCTGAATTCAAGGTACTAGTCAGGAATTTGCTTATGGGACCCGGAGTCCTGGTCGTCGACCTCTCCAGCGCTACACGTGATAACATCATTACCACCCTCAGAGAAACCTCGCCATTCGGCCGCTATTTTGAGACCAGCAGTGGCAGCGAAGGATTGAAAATCATAAAAAATGAGGTGATTGATGTCATTTTATGCAGCCTGCAACTCGATGAACTCTCCGGTATTGATCTGTTGCGCCAATTGCAGCAGGATGAAGAGCTATGCGACATCCCGGTGGTGATCCTGACCCGCGATGATCGCACCCAGACCAAGATTGACCTGTTGGAACAGGGCGCCAGCGATTACATCGTCCAGCCCTTTGACAATGGCGAACTGGTGGCGCGAATCAAGGTTCAGCTAAAAATGAAAACCATGCAGGACAACCTCAAGCGCAGCAATCGGCTGTTGCTCAACCTGTCCAGTACCGACTCACTCACCCGCCTCTATAATCGCCGCGTACTGATGAAAACCCTCAGTAAAGAGTTTCAGCGTAATGCCCGAAGCAGCGAAACCCTGTCACTGTTAATGCTCGATATCGACCACTTCAAGCAGATTAACGATAGTTTTGGCCACCTTAACGGCGATATTGTCCTGGTGACTCTGGCCAAACTACTGCGCGACTATCTGCGTCCCTATGATGTGGCGACCCGTTTTGGTGGCGAAGAGTTTGCCCTTGTGTTACCCAACACCCGGCTGGAAGCAGCCAAAGACGTGGCAGAACGACTACGCATTGCAATAGAAGAATTACAGTTCAGTGGTGAACTTCGTGATCTGAAAATCACTGCCAGTATCGGTGTGTCCTGCTACCCCGGCGGTGAGATTGATAATATCGACCAGCTGTTGCAGGCCGCCGACCACGCTTTGTACCAGGCTAAAGAGGGTGGCCGCAACCAAGTGATGTGTATGGAACTGACCCTCTAAGCAAAAAGCGAAAAGCCTCGTTGCCGTTATGGGGTCCCAAACCCGCCGGCCTGCTCAACATAAAAAAAGGGCAGCCATTTTCATGGTTGCCCCCATTTTCAATTATTTACTGAATGAATCTATAGATCGTTCAGTAACCGATAGAGTTTTTTCTGAACATCCCAGACCTTTTCGGCCGCCAGATTACAGCCGCCCTCTTCAAGCAGCAACCGACCACGATCAAACAAGTTGTGGGCATTGAGCAGTACAGGACTCAACTCGGTGTCAAAACGCATGCGTGGAATTTCCCCAACCCGCTCCAGCTGCTCTTGCAATGTGGCGAGGCCCTGATCAATCACCCGTATTGCTCGGTCCGCTCCCTGCAACTGCTGATCAGTGCTAATTTTCTTCATCAGAACCTCGGTTTCCTGAACCAGATCGCGATAACGCTCGGAAATACTCATGCGTGACTCCTTTTTATTCTTATAAAATTCAGGCAAAAACCGGATTCAACTCAGCCCCGTTTACCGTGTCCGCAACTATTGCGGACATACTAGAGGAAAGCGACAGGTAAAAACAACGGCAAACCGATAAAAAAGTTGACTTTAAAGTATACGGACTGTAGTTTTTTATCGTTACACTTAAAGCCCTAGGGGAGTTTTATACTGAGAGTCCTACCCAGGACGACCCTTAGAACCTGATCCGGATCATACCGGCGTAGGGAAGCGGCACCCGTTACGGGAGAACTCCCGTCGAAGGTCGCTTTCGCGACCTTTTTCTATTTTAAGGATCGATCAAACGATTCTTCGTCAAGCCATGCATATTGTTCTCAACGAAAAACACTGTCAAGTCGATGACCAGTTGTCGCTGTTTGAGCTGCGCGACCGCAATAAACCGACAGCTGACATCATCATCTGCAATGGCACGCCGGTCAGCGATGATCGCCCCCTGCAGCCCTTCGACCAGGTGATCCTGATCCAGCGCGGCGAACAGCCCAGTGCCGAAGAGCTCGAAGCCCTGCTCGTTGCCCGCCACCCCCCGGAGGTTCACGATCCGCTGAAAAAAGCGACCATCGGCATCGCCGGCGCAGGAGGGCTTGGCTCGTCGATCGCCATCGCTCTGGCCCGGACAGGTATCGGCCAATTGATCATTGCCGATTTCGACGTTGTCGAACCCTCCAATCTCAACCGGCAGCAATACTACATTGATCAGATCGGCATGGCCAAGGTGGAGGCACTGCGCGCCAATCTACAACGCATCAATCCATTTACCATTATCCGTACGGAGAATCGTTACCTGAACGCCGACAATATCCCCGATCTGTTTGCCGGTGTCGATATCATGGTCGAAGCCTTTGACTGCCCCGAAGCCAAGGCGATGCTCAGCCAGGTGTGGTTACAGCAATTTCCGGACACACCGCTGGTCGCCGCATCAGGCATGGCCGGTTACGGCTCAAGCAACAGCATTTCCACCCGCAGGGCAATGGGCAACCTCTACATCTGCGGCGACGGCACCAGCGCAGTTCAACCCGGCAACGGCTTGATGGCGCCACGCGTCGGCATCGCCGCTCATCATCAGGCCAACACGGTTATCCGCTTGCTATTGGGGATCGACCCCATCGAGGAACCCATCAAGGAGAAATAGTTATGGACGTTATCGTCAACAACCAGCTCAAAATCGTCAGCGACGGCAGCACCCTTGCCGAGCTGATCCAACAAATGGGCCTAGATGAAAAACGGATTGCCATTGAATACAACCGCGACATCTTGAACCGTGAGCAGTTTGCCAACACCATTCTCACGGCTGACGACAAAATCGAGATCGTCAACTTTGTCGGTGGCGGTTAAGAGCACTAACTTAACCACGAATAAACCTATTTACAGGGATATGCAGGATAGACAGGATAACACCTTAAATACTAAAGACTTTGGGTGATTGTTTATCATCATGAAGATCCTGCACATCCCTGTTTAAACCTTTGTTTTGTATTTTTGAAGGTACTCAGAAGCTACGATTGAGAAACACCGGGAGCAGTCCCGGTCAAGAAAGGCTTACACCATGGATGAACTGATTATTGCCGGTCGCTCCTTCCGCTCCCGCCTGATGGTGGGCACCGGAAAATTTGCCTCCAATACCAAGATGGCCGAAACCATCGCAGCCTCCGGCAGCGAAATCGTCACCGTCGCCCTGCGCCGCGTCAATATTGACGATCAACAGGACGACCTGCTCAACCATATCGACCGCGATAAATATCTGCTGCTGCCCAATACCAGTGGTGCCCGCGATGCCGAAGAAGCGATCCGCCTGGCGCGACTGTCTCGCGCTGCCGGTTGCGAACCATGGGTCAAGCTGGAGGTCACCCCCGACCCCTACTACCTGCTACCCGACCCCATCGAAACCCTTAAAGCGGCGGAAGTGCTGGTCAAAGAGGGCTTTATCGTTCTCCCTTATATCAACGCCGATCCGGTACTAGCTAAGCATTTGCAAGAAGTGGGCGTCGCCACGGTGATGCCACTCGGTGCCCCCATCGGCACCAATAAGGGGTTAAAAACCCGTGACAGCGTCGCCATCATCATTGAACAAGCGATTGTCCCCGTCGTTGTCGATGCCGGTCTCGGCGCACCATCCCATGCTGCTGAGGCTATGGAGTTAGGAGCCGATGCCGTCATGGTCAACACCGCCATGTCCGTTGCCGGCAATCCACCGTTGATGGCCGCAGCCTTCGGCAAAGCCGTCGAAGCAGGTCGTCAGGCCTATCTGGCCGGACTCGGCAAGGAACAGAAGCAAGCTGAAGCCTCCAGTCCACTGACCGGTTTTTTGAGGAACGAATAATCATGAGCTTCGCCGATGAAATACAGAAATACCCTGCTGAACAAATTCTGGAACAGATGGCCAACACCACCACCACGCAGGTAGAACAAGCACTGGCTGCGGAACGCCTGAGCATACGCGATCTGACCACCCTGCTCTCTCCGGCAGCGCTGCCTTACCTTGAGCCCATGGCACAAAAGGCTCACCACATTACCCAGCAGCGCTTTGGCAACATTATCCAGCTTTACACCCCCATGTACCTGTCCAACGAGTGCAGTAACGGCTGTAAATACTGTGGTTTCAACGCCAGCAACAAGATCCCCCGCGCCACCCTGAACCTGGATGAGATCGAACAGGAAGCACAGATCATCCACGATTACGGCTTTCGCGCCATCCTGCTGCTAACCGGCGAGCATAAAAAGATGGAGGACAACAGCTACCTGGCAGCGGCAGTAAGGCGAATCAAGCCGCTGTTCAGTTCCATCAGCATTGAGGTGTATCCCATGGATACCGCAGGCTACCAGCAGATGGTCGCCGCCGGAGTCGATGGTTTAACCGTGTATCAAGAAACCTATGACCGTGACCTTTACAAAGAGCTGCACCCTTATGGCAAAAAAAGCAGTTATGATTACCGTATCAACGCACCGGATCGTGCCGGGAAAGCGGGGCTGCGCCGCATCGGTGTCGGTGCCCTGCTCGGCCTCGGCCCCTTTGAAACCGAAGCGTTCTACACCGGCCTGCACGCCCACTATCTGGCCCGCCATTACTGGCGCAGCCACGTCAGCATATCGTTCCCGCGCATCTGCCCCGCCGATGGCGGCTTTGCCCCGATCAATCCGGTCAGCGACAAACAACTGGTGCAGATGGTGTGCGCCATGCGCCTGCTGATCCCCGATGCCGGATTGTTCATCTCCACCCGTGAAAGTGCAGAATTACGCGACAACCTCATGCCCCTGGGGATCACCCACATGAGCGCCGGTTCCTGCACCGCTCCCGGCGGACATGCCAATCAAGGGGAGCACACCGAACAGTTTACCATCGACGATGACCGTAGCCCCGAAACGATAAGCGAAACCATCCGCGCCAAAGGCTTTGAAGCGGTATGGAAAGATTGGGACAGCGCGTTTTTGAACGCCGCTTCCATGTAACGATGACTATCGATTTCCCACTCTACCTGATTACCGACCGCCATCAGGTTCATCCACACCACGATCTGCTCAGTGCCGTTGCCGCCGCCTTGCAGGGCGGCGTGCAAGCGGTGCAACTGCGGGAGAAAGATCTTCCCGCCGCCGATCTATTTGCACTCGGCACCGGGTTACGCCAACTCACCCATCAGTACAATGCCAAGCTACTCATCAATGATCGCATCGATATCGCTCAAGCCGTCGATGCCGACGGTGTTCACCTCGCCGAACAATCCCTCAGTGTCAATGAAGCCCGTCGGCTGCTCGGCCCTGACAAGCTGATCGCCGCCTCCACCCACAGTCTGGAGCGGGCACAGCAGGTTGAGCGTGAAGGCGCTGATTTTATCACCTTCAGCCCGGTCTATTACACCGCCTCCAAAGCCGAATACGGCGCACCGCAGGGGCTGGACAGGCTGCAACAGGTCTGTGAACAGATCGCAATACCGGTTTTTGCCCTAGGCGGGATCACCCCGCAACGGGTCACTGCGGTGTGTCAAACAGGTGCAGCGGGGATCGCATTGATCTCCGCGATTCTGGCGGACAAAGACCCATGTTCAGCAGCCATTAATTTTGCCGATCACAGCAAACCGACCCTATGAGCAAAAACTTTCCTGATTGGTATTGAACTAAAAATCTTAATACTTCCGAAAAACGCAAGTTTCTAGAATTTTTAAGTCACTTATTCCGCCTTATTCTCACGGATTCGGTTAAAAAAAAGACCGACTGCTATTCGACGCAGTCGGTCTTTATCAAAAAAAATGACTTATTTTTCACCGTAAAATTATTCTTTTTCCCGTCAACAGGGTTCGCACTAGCAGCCTAGTTGCCCCACGTCAGTGATTTTGCAATCCAGCCACTCTTGCCCCTTTCATGCTCAACATGAAACCATTGCGGTGTTTCCTCAAGAACCTTAAAGGCTACCCCTTTATTCGCCCGGAACACAATCCGGTTTGAGGTAC
>JAGGYC010000009.1 GCA_021162745.1 Desulfuromonas sp.
TGGCTAACCTCCGCAAATAGTGTGGTAACTGCTTGCGTAGGTTACACCTGAGTCTTGTTTTTGTCTCAAATGTAATCGCCCGCATTTACCGGTTGCGAGGTTATGCACTTACTATACGAATTCAGGATTGTTAAATTTTTAAAGACTTCCGGGAATGAACTATGACAACAAAATCTGAATATCTTGGTCCCCATCAGGTACAGCTCAGTCAGTGGATCGAATGTGCTCCCTTTGAGCGATTACTGGGGATTGAGATTGCCGAAGCACGGCAGGGGCAGGCAACGCTGACCATGCCGTTTCGTCGTGACTTTGCCAACGGTGGCAACATGCTGCATGGTGGGGCGTTGGTCAGTCTGGCCGATACCGCAGCGGTTATGGCCATGAAAAGTGTGCTCCAGCCCGGAACTCATTTTGGAACCACAGCGATGGCGGTGACGTTTGAACGTCCGGTAACGCAAGGGCTGGTGACGGCTGTTGCCAGCGTCACTGCCGATGGTGAGCGGCTGTGGCATGCGGAGGTGATCCTTTATGATGATTGGCAACAACAGGTGATGCAGATGAAAGCGACGTTCAAAGTGTCACGCCGCTGTCTTGAATCGCCGACACAGGAGGCCTGATGGTCTGGACTGATGAAAAGATAGCCATGGCTGCCGTGATGGCCATTTGTCTGTTGCTGATGTTTTATCTTCTGCGTATCTGCACGCGATTCTCTGCGCTTCAGCAGCGCTGTAATGTGGCAGAACTGGAACTGGCCCGGCAGCAGGGAAAAAATCGGCTTGTCGATACCCTGCAGCAGCAACTCCAGGACAGGGGAGATCAGCTGGCCACCTTATACACAGAGCTGCAAGATTGCCGGGATAAAGAGACGACCGCTGTTGTTCGACTGCAGGAGGAGCGCAGGCAGTCGCAGGAGAAACTCGATCTGCTCGGTGAAGCCCGCGATCAACTGGCGCAACAATTTAAGATGGTGGCACGGGAAATCTTTGATGAACGGGGCAAGCGACTGACTGAACAGAATGACCAACAGCTCAATCAGATCCTGTCACCGTTTCGTCAGCAATTGGATGGATTCAGACAAAAGGTTGATGAAATTTATGTCAACGATGTCCGTGAGCGGGCGTCCCTTAAGCAAGAGCTGGAAAACCTGCGGTTATTGAATCAGCGCATCAATGACGAGGCCGTTCAGCTCAGTAGGGCTCTTAAGGGGGATCATAAAGTCCAGGGCAATTGGGGCGAACTCGTTCTTGAGCGGGTACTTGAACAGTCGGGTTTGCGTAAAGGTGTTGAGTACGAAACGCAAAGTGGGTTACGTGATGCGGATAGCCGGTTGTTTAAGCCCGATGTCATTGTGCGCCTGCCCGAGGATAAAGATGTTGTCATCGACTCCAAAGTTTCGTTGCTGGCCTATGAACGCTATTGCAACAGCGAGGATGAATCACAGCAGGCAGACTATCTCAAACAGCATATTCAAGCTGTTCGTCAGCACATTTCCAGTCTGAGCGATAAGGACTACAGCCGATTGCAGGGGTTGCGTTCCCTCGATTTTGTCTTGATGTTCATGCCGATTGAATCTGCCTTTGTCGCGGCATTTCAGGGTGATGAGTCGTTATTCAACTATGCCTTTGAGCGTAAGATTGTTGTGGTAACACCGACCACACTGCTGGCTACGTTACGAACCATCGAAAATATCTGGCGTTTTGAACGGCAAAATCAGAACGCCCAGGCTATTGCTGAGCGGGCCGGAGCCGTGTATGACAAGCTGCGTGGCTTTGTCGAAGATATGGAAAAGCTCGGTGTTCAGTTGGCCGGTGTGGATCAAAGCTATAGCTCGGCAATGAATAAACTCTGTCAGGGGCGTGGTAATCTCATCAGTCAGGCCAGTCGTTTTGTCGATCTGGGGGTGAAGGTTCGTAAGCCATTGCCAAAATCGGTGATGGAACGCGCTGAGTTGGAGGAGGGAGCTAGTGTCGACGATGTTTCTTCTTTATCCGACAAATAACTTTTGTTGAGTTTTTAGAAAGCACAGCGGTGACAACACGGATTGGCCATAGTCGCTCTGGTAAGAAATAGCCGATGCTGATTGCTTGTTTCTGTGCTGCAAAACAGCTAGAGTTGAGCATGACGTGGGTGATGAAGCTTTCAATTGGATAAATAGAAACATTGTCAGTCACTGCCATACTGTAACGAATTGTAATTGTAGACCAAATTAAGTGGACCTTAACTGGGTCCGGTTTGCTCTGTCATTGCTGGGGAGTAGCATTTCAGCTCCGAGTATTGGTATGAATAGTGTTCATGTCTGGTTGGTTAAGTGTCGGCACGATGATTGAGATGACATTACCTCGTCGGTTAGGAGGGGATAGCAATGTTTAACACCCTACGAGCTCGAATTTTGACCTTAATTGTTGCCACTGTTTTGCTTAGTGCTGTTGCAATCTCTTTTTTGTCGCAAAAAGGGATTGAACAGGCCGTTGCAGGGGTTGTTGACCAACATGCGCGAGATCTTCTTGATGCTGTGATGCTTAATGTCGAAAGCGAATATAAAAGTTATCAGTTCCACAAACAGACGACCCTTGATCGTCGTAAGAGTGAATTGACAAATATTGTCGATCTGGCCATGTCGTATATTGATGAAGCTTATGCCGACTACCGTGCTCAGCGTGTCACATTGAAAAAAGCGCAGCAAACGGCCATGGATCGGGTAAGGCTGCTTCGTTATGATCACGGGGTTGGTTATCTGTGGATCAATGATGATAAAAAACCCGTACCGAGGATGCTGATGCATCCGACATTGCCTCAGTTGGATGGAGAAGTCCTCGACAATCGAATGTTCAATACCGCATCAGGGCACAATGAAAATCTATTCAGTGCCAGTGTCAGAGTCACAGAAAAATTTGGTGCCGGGTATATTGACTATCTCTGGCCTAAGCCGACTCCTCGAGGATTAACCGCTCAGCAACCGAAAATTTCTTATGTCAAGTTGTTTGAACCTTGGCGTTGGATTGTTGGTACTGGTGTGTATATCGATGATATCGAGCTGGAAGCGCAACGTCGTCTGGGGGCGATTGTCGAGGAGTTGCGCCAAACCTTTGCTCATGTTCGGGTTGCTGATACGGGCTACATGTTCATCTTCAACGGTAAAAAAGAGATGTTGATCCATCCGACAACTTTAAAAAATCAATTAAGGGATATGAAAAACCCAATCACTGGCGATACCTTGGTTGATGAGTTGATTGCGCAAGCAGATAAACCCCAACATCCATTTGAATACCTGTGGGACAAACCCGAAAAAAAAGGGGATTACCGTTATCTGAAACGGGCATATGTCCGTTATTTTGAGCCGTTGGATTGGTATATCGTTTCGACGATGTATGTCGATGAAATTGATAAACCGGTACAATTGCTTCGCCAGCGAACACTTTATCTGACTGTTTTCGTTTTAATCATTGCATATTTTCTGTCTCTATATCTGGTGAAAACGATTACCAGTCCCCTGTCTCAATTAACGTTGGTTGCCAGAGAAATCGGAAAAGATGGTTTAGCTGATGTTAAAGTGCCTATTGGGGGTACGACAGAAACGCGAGAACTTGGAATTGTTCTTGATCAAATGATGCATTCAATTTGCGAAGCAGAAACCGATTTGCGTCAAGTCAACCGTGATCTGGAGTCCTTCGCTTATACGGTTTCTCATGACCTGCGGACATTGTTGACGCCTATTGTTGGTTACGCACAAATACTTCGTGACCAATACCAGCAGCAGTTGGACGATCAGGCCATGGATTATCTGACTGAAATTGAACGGCACAGTGACAAGATGTTATCGTTGATGGAAGATCTACTGGATTTGGCCAAGGTCGGTCATGTGGAACGACCATTGCTTCCTGTTGCTACGGCAGAGATTGTCAGTGAAGTGATTGCGGATTTAACATCGGAATTGATTGAAAAACAGGGGCGTGTTGAAATGAAAGCGTTGCCCAACGTTCATTTGCCCTCTTCTGCGTTGTCTCAGCTATTTGCCAATTTGATTGGTAATGCCGTTCACTATGCATTGAACGCTGATAACTCTATCGAAGTTGGTGGCTATCGGCGTAATAGACGGGTTCGTTTTTATGTGCGTGATCATGGCCCAGGTATCTCAGATGATGAAAAGAGTCAGGTGTTTGAGGTTTTTTACCGAGGTTTAACGGGCAAAGATAAGTCGGGCACCGGTATTGGCTTAGCCACTGTCCAGAAAATTGCCCGTTACTACGGCGGTCGATCCTGGGTTGTTGAAACTGAAGGTGGTGGTGCGACCTTCTGGGTTGAGGTTGTTGATGAAAAGTCGGCAAATCAGCCAGAATAAAATACTTCATGTTGATTTAATCTGGACTTTAGAGTTACAACAATCCCGTTGCATACCATTATCGGTATGCCAGATTGCCCACAAAATGTCAGAAAACGTCGGAGCTAAGCTCTTTTTTGTCTGTCTGGCGGTTGTTTGTCGCGTGAACTGCAATTTAACGGGCTGAATTTACCCGTCTTTGGGTTCCACATACTACGAATGTCAACATGGCGTAAAACATGTGCCAACCCTTTACGGATACGACCAGCCGTAATCGGTTGATTTATTCGCCAAGGGCATAGATTCGCTAACTGTTGTTCTTGTTCACCATTGCCAAGAGACAACAGCGATGGCAACGCGTAACTCGTAGATAAAATCTGTGTCCAGCGATGGAGAACTTGACGACGTTGTTGCCAAGCCTCTTTCCATCCCCACCGATTCTTCAGTTGATTGAACATGTCCTCAATCGACCAGCGTTTTGCATACGCTAAAAGAATCCTTGGTGCCGAGAAGCTTAGATCGGTAGACAGAATCAAACGTGGTCGTCCCATAGTGCCATCTCTTTGCTCGAATTGAGACCAGACAGCAATGACAGGGAGTCCACCGAGAAAGTAGGCTAAAACCCGAGCACTGCGATAATGAACCTTCTGTCGGCGACCATAGAGAAACATCTCTTGATGAACAACTGGCAGTTGATAAACATTCTCAGCGGTCAACTTTAACCCATATTTGCGAGGCCGACCTCTTTTACCGTTATGCGCTTCTGCTGGCAGATACAAAGCAGTGTTTTTGCGCACTTGACCGATGATCTGATAGCCCATTTGCAAGGCAGGCAAGATCAATGTTTTACGCATATACCAGCTATCAATTAGCAGCGTAGTCAAACGGTTGGCAAAAACAGGTCGAACAACACGCAGCAACGTTTTAGCCGCAACAAGTTTACCGCTATTACCCGTAGAACGAGACAATCTCGACAACACTGGGATAGCCACACAGCGTTTAGTCTTTGAGATACACAATGCCAAACTGACCCAGCCTTGTCCCCGCACATAGCCAGGTCTATTAGCCTTTTGTCCATGCTGATGATGAATACGAGACTCTGGAGCCTTGAACCAACAACGAAATATCACCGTATCATCAATAGCCAAAAAACAACGTTTATCAGGCGGAACATGTTGAAGCGCCAAACGGGCTGTTTGCAAACCAATATCAACCCAAGACCAGATGCCAGTTTGCAGCCATTTGTAATAACTACTCCAATGACGCTTAGCGGCAATAGCCAGCCACGCTTCAGTAACAAAACCGTTCTGCGTGAGCATTGCTCCAAAAAGTAATTCCAAAAAAGTAGGAACCGCACGTTTAGGCAGAGCTTGGCAGAGAAATGTGATAGCCTCGAAAAGGCTTCTGGGGATATATCGGTATCCCTTGATGTCCATAGCGGCCGCACGCTATTGTTTGATTGTCAACAACTTTTCATTGTATTTCTTTCCTCCAAATGGTGGAACAGAACTCTAAAGTCCAGCTGTTTAAATCGAACTCGAAATAATTCATCTTGATAAAAATCGTATTGAGATTGCGTGATTACGTAATCACAGAAGGATAATGGATCAGTTAAGCGAGTATAGGAAGCGACCATGAAATTGTGCTGGTTCGGGTCGCTGAAGCAAGCTCCCCTGACACACTACTTCTGATTTGTCGGAGAAAAACCTAGTACAGTGTAAAACCTAAAGCTTCGGATATAGCCGTTTCAATTTAACTCGCGCATTGCTGGCACGAAATTGCCAGTCAACTTTTGACTGCCGATTGTTTCGGTCGATATTCCATGCAACCACACTGTTCTTCATTTTCTCAATACAATCAATTCGTCCAGCAAGACATTGTCGCTTCAAAACGCTGAGTTCAATCTCGGCAATATTCAACCAACTTCCATGCTTTGGAGTGTAGTGAATTTCAAGTCGCTCAGCGAAATCCCTAGCTGTCTCTACTGGAAAAGCAGCATAGAGTGAAGCAATGTTATGGGTATTCAAGTTGCCCATCACCAAAAAAACTTTTTCTGCATTCGGGTAGCGTTCTTCAAGCATTTCTCTGACAAACCAAGCCCAATCTACGCGTGTACAACGTTCGGTGATTTTAACGTGACGCTTTCCGCCAAGCGGTTCCACTTCAAGAAAAATACTTGCGACTCCCTTTCGGACATATTCATCATCAACCAATTCAGGGTGTCCAGGAGCTGCTGGAATGGGCTCACTCACCTCACCAATCAGATAAATACTTGACTCATCCATACAAACAACCGGAAATTTCGGATTATACGGTCGACCATAAACATCAAGAACATCCTCCATTGCCGCAACAAAAGATGCATTCTGATCAGGTAGAATCTTCCAGTATTTACTCAGATGAGGCTTAAGTTCATTTTTTTTAAAGTCGTGCAAACTGTCATTGCGGAAACCGTTTCTATCATCTTGAGCTCCACCATTTTCCCGCCAAAAGCCTTACAGTCCAGCGTTTTCTGCCCTCGGGAGCATCAGAGCACGCCAGTGCCAGCAAATGAGCCTCGAATTCCCCTCCAAATTGAATCTCTCTCGGTGGGATGGCGCATTTTTTTGCGCTCAATTGCAGCAAAAAGACCTTCTTCTACAAATCGTTTTTTCACTCCTTCAAGGCTACGAGGTGTCGCTCCAAGAGCCTCTGCAACTTTGATGACGATCCACTTAGGACCATATTCACCGGCATCTAGCAATAGAAGGGCTCTTGCATACAATATAGTTCGAGCAGCCCTTTTTCCCGTTGTTGAAAAGAATCTCTAATTCTTTACGCTCTTCCTTTGTCAGTGTGACCCGATAGCGTGGTACCATGCTTTAGCCCTCCAAATAATGTTTTGGAGGATTGCACCAAACCACAAGCAGGATGCGAAGGTTTAAGCTTTACATTGTGCTAGTTGTTTAATTCGAACTCAATTAAGCAGAGAGTCAATTGCGTCAAAATCAAGCTCAATATCAGCAAGATGACGAATTAAATCGATTTTTTCCTTATCGTCTGCCGCAATTTTTGAAACATCATTTTTTATTCGGCTGAATGCTTCTGAATTCGTCAATTTGGTACGGATATAAGGGATATGACTATCATCGATAATCTTAAGGGTAATCGGTGATACTGGAGCATGACCAGGAATCACCATCCCGGCAATTTTTTCTCGATACTCTGGAAGATGATATAAAGAAGCCAGCATCACCATTAACTCATCGCGACTACTGTTTACCATCAACAAGCTGGATTCTTCCAACAGATCTGCAACCCGTTGTGCTGAAGCGGCACCAAGTTGTACATGGTGAACAATGCGATGCTCCTCGCTGGTATTCCCCTGCAGCGGATTGTCCAACAAGCGGCTAATCCGTTTTAAGGTCGGATTTGCCAGGATTGGTGAATAATTAAAACCACCCATGACATATAGATCGCGATCCGCAAAAGCTTTGCGTAAATAATTTATATTCGATTGCCGCTTATCCTTGAGAAGCTTATTCGCCAACAGCAGACGAACCGGGACATTGGCTAGCGTAAACTCACTGAGATTGAGACTGATGGCGTCAATGGCCCGACCAATCCCCCCTTCTGAAACCATCATTACCGGTGCTTCAAGCAATTTGGCCACCTGAGCATTATTGTAACCGATAACAGAACCGACGCCGGCATGCCCTGCCCCTTCGATCACCAGGAAATCACACTGCTCTTCCAGGTGGCGGCACGCATTAAGCATTTTCTTCCCCAAGCTACCGCGATAAATTTCACCATCAAGAACCTGCCGGGTTGTTTCTGGATATAATGGTACCGGTGACATATCGCGGATATTATCTTCGAGACTGAAAACCTGTGCCATAAGCACCGCATCTTTATCTGCCTGACAACCACGATATTCAACGAGTTTCGGCCCAATAGGTTTGATAAAGCCGACACGACGATATTTTTGCGCTGCCCTGTGCAGTAAAGACATGGATACCGTGGACTTGCCGCAATTTTGTCCCGTTGCTGCAACAAAAATTTTTCTCGCCATCACATACCTCCATTAATTTCAAATAAGACAGGTAGGGATCTCGCTTTGATAATCTGATGTAATCATAAAAACAGGTTGATTAGGGGAAGTAAAAATTGATCAATAGAAACCGATATTTTACTGACCATGCGCCATACACAACACGTGTTGACTCAGATGAACTCCCCGGTAAGCCCTCATGGATTGTCAATTACCGAAAACTGTCAAAATCCTTGGCCGAGAATGCCAATAGACACCAGCCGAAAAGAAAAGAAAATCCACCGACAGGTGTAATCATCCCTAATGGTTTATAGCCACTGAGGACCAAGGCATAAAGACTTCCTGAAAAGAGGAAAACTCCAAGAAACAATAGTAACCCCGCAGTGCGTACACGCCGTACTTCTGGCCACAACTTGATACATAGCGCAATAACAAGCAACGCCAAGGCATGATACATCTGATAATCGACCCCTTTTTCCCAAGCGATCAGCATCTCTGGAGTGACTTTATAACGTAAACCATGAGCACCGAATGCACCAAGAGCAACAGAGAGAAATCCATTGACACTACCAAGAACGAAAAAAAGTTTCATAATTCTCCTACAGTAAAGACCGTTTAACGTATCAATGATCGAAGTGAGATTATACCCTGCTTCTTAACCTTGATTTTCGGCAAAAAAGAACCGACATCGAGTTTAGCAACCACTTCATAGTCAAAGCTCTGCCGTGGTTGCTGGCTCAGATCAGAGATCAAACGAAGACTGTTGAGCAAATCGGCCGTAACCTGTACCGCAAGATCCTGTTCACCATAACTATCAATAACCGGCAGATTTTTACTGACGCCACTGAGGATAGTATGCCCTTCGATCCGAACCCGATAGCTCAGGCCATAAACTAACAGTGGTGTGCGATTTGGATTAACCACATGCAGGCCGATTTCAAAGCGGGGAGCCAGCCCCTTTGTCGACAGAGCACGAAAACGAGTCACTTGAACGATCGGAGATTCGTAGTTTGGATGAAGCCAGGCACAACCGGATATCGTCAAACCAACAAAAACAACTAAAAAAAAAGATCGTAAAATACGTCGCAAGGTATCCCCTTTCGTAATCTGGAATCTATGGCCTGAATCTGTGAGTAAACGAATTCGGGGTAAAAAACATGATATCGTATTGTTAACCTGTTTAGATTTCGATTTCAACGCCCAGATCATTATATTAAATTGCTGCAAAAGCTTAATTGACAAAAAAACACCTAAAAACAGTGTAGTCCTCTGTTATACTTATTCAACACATCAAGGCAGGGCATGCAACGCCCATGGCAAAGGTGTTTGTTGCCATGGATAGCAACAACAAGCCCCATGAAAGGATCATGACATGATTAATCAAGTAACCAGTAGCCCTCTGGAAAGTTTCAAGGCCGAAGCACACAAGTTACTCGAAGCAGCTGTGCAGCAACGTCAGCAGGAACAGAATGTTACCACGGGTACCGTTCAGGATAAAGTGACGCTCGGCAATCAACCGCCGGAAGATGTTACCTATACCAAGGCTGTTTCCGATGCCGATCTCGGTACAACATTTACCATGCTCAGGGATCTCTTTGCGGCCACCCTTCAAGAGCAAGGCGTCGCCGTCAAGATTGCAACGGGGAATGAGGAGATCAACCTCGAAACACTCACTCCCGAGCAAGCCACGGAGTTGATTGCAGACGATGGTTATTTTGGCGTTGATCAAACATCGCAAAGAATTTTCGACTTTGCAGTTTCAATCGCTGGCAATGATCCCAGCCGTCTTGATGCGATTCTTTCCGGCATTGAAGACGGTTTCAGCCAGGCAGAAGAAGCCTGGGGGGGAACCCTGCCGGAGATCTCTTATCAGACCAAAGATGCGGTTATGGAAAAATTGGACAATTGGGTCGCAGGCTTTGATGCTTGATCCAACCAGATCGCGTGTGGCAGTCAACGCCTGACACATTTCTCAGTGTCAGGCGTTTTTTTATTAAACAACTGCCCTACCCTTTTCTTTCGCTGAAAACAGGAGTAAGCTGCCGACAGTTCTGCTACCGCCCTCTTTCAGGAAATACATCCATGGAGCTTCTCAGCAGCCCGCACGGGCAACTAAAACTTTGCCGCTCAACCTGTAAGCATGAACGGTTGCGAGCCTGGGATGCTGCCGATGAATATATCCTGACGAATCTACACGAGCAGTCGCTTCTTGCTCCCGATCACCGTCTCAATCGCCATCTGGTGATTATCAATGATGGGTTTGGCGCACTAAGCTGTGCGTTGGCAGATAACACGCCCGACGTCATCAGTGATTCATTTATTTCGTACCAGGCAATGTTGGCCAACCTTGCCGACAATGATATTGATCAATCATCCGTTAATTTTCATGACAGCCTGAATTTTCCGTCTGGACACTACGATGTTGTCGTCATAAAAATCCCCAAGAGTTTGGCCCTGCTTGAATACCAACTCTATCGGTTGCGACCTCACCTCCATCAGCATAGTACGGTTATCGCTGCCGGCATGGTAAAAACGATCCATCGTTCAACATTGGAATTGTTTGAAACGATTATCGGGGCGACAACAACCTCTAAGGCAAAAAAGAAAGCACGACTGATCTTTAGTCAGCCACAACACAGTGGTAGTGAAGAGGATTCCCCTTACCCGTTAAGCTTTCTACTGCCAGATTATGACTTGCAGATTACGAACCACGCCAATGTTTTTTCCCAGCAGAAATTAGATATCGGTAGTCGGTTTTTTCTTGAGCATTGTCAGCAACTGCCGGACGCTTCAACCATCGCCGATCTCGGTTGCGGCAATGGCGTATTGGGAATTATCGCTGCCCGCCAGCATCCTCAGGCTCGATCACTGTTCGTGGATGAATCGTATATGGCCATCGAATCGGCCCGCATCAACTTTAAGGCCGAATTTCCGCAGCGAACGGCAGACTTCAAGGTGACCGATTGCTTACACGGAGTGGAAGAAAACAGTGTGGATCTGATCCTGAACAATCCGCCCTTTCACCAGCAGCAGGTTGTTGGCGATGAGACAGCCTGGCAGATGTTTCAGCAAGCGCGCAAAGTATTAAAAAAATCCGGTCAACTTTGGGTTGTCGGTAATCGGCATCTCGGTTATCACACTAAGATCAAGCGAACGTTTGGCAACTGTGAATTAATTGCCGGCAATCAAAAATTTGTTCTGTTACGCGCCTGGAAGAATTAACCGACTATCGTTGACCGGACAGCCACTGTTGCTGCTGATCTTTATCAAGACTGTCAAAGTAACCGCGCATTCCACGGATTGAGTTGCCCATAAAATAACGTTCACGGGCATAAATATCCGCGTCAAGCTGATCAATATTACGAAAAACTGGATCGTGCTCCAGCAACCATTGGTAAACGACCTCTTCACGCTCCTCATCACCGACTTGAGCTGTTTCAGCAACAGCTCGAACCCACAACTGCAATTGATCACGTCCTGTTTGCAAATAGGTAACAGCTGGCTCAACCAGACCATGATGAGCAATCACCATATATCGCGGCTGCAGAGCAATCATCCTGTCAATTGAATCGACAGCGACATCGTAAATAAAACGCGGCGGTGTCGCTGGCCTCATATACAAACCATGCTCAACCAGGCTATGGACACCACACACCTCACCGCCAAATAGCAGATCCTCAAACTGAAAACACAGGTGATGCGGAGCATGCCCCGGCGTTTTAAACACGCGGATGTTCGCAGGAAGCAGGTGTTCCTCGAAGGCGATTGATGTACTGGGGACCGCGATGATCTCGCCATAAACCTCAGCCATCGCCCCTAACACCTGCAATGATCCCTGCCACAGTTTTTCTGGATTAACCATGTGGCGAATCCCGTCAGGGTGGCAAATAACCCGAGCGGTTGGGAAGTATTTAAGAAGTTCACCAGTGCCACCGGCATGGTCAATATGGATATGGGTCAGCAGGATATAGTCAAGATGATCAACCCCCCGTTGTCGTAACGCATTCACCAACGTTGGAATTGTCGATAGCGGACCAGGATCGATCAGGGCGGTAAATGAATGTTCCTGAAGTAACCATGAGCTGATAAAACGTCGAAATCCCTCAAGCTCGGGCTGGTCAAGATCGATACAGTGAAGATTGGCGAGATTCATGGCGATGCCTCTTTAAAAAATACAGCAATAAAAGAAGCGCTAATTCTGTATTCAGGCGGATCATTTGTCAAACACTTAGGAGCTGGTTTCTTCGAGAGTAGTTAATAATAACCTGGGGGAAAGTAGAAAAACGAGAGCCGTATCACGCACAAAACACCACATACAGTAAAGAGCCGATTGACGAGCAGGAGTAAAAATGAGATTTTATAAGTAATTTTGATTTATTATAGCTTTTGAGGTTAAAAATGATCATTCTGACACTCAACTGTCGCAGTCAATCAATCCATTTCGTTCTGTACCGTTACCCAAATCCAACGCCACTACGTTCTGGACATATCGATGGGATTGGTAGGCATATCAGTCAAGATTTTCTTGATATGAGCCACATCATACTTGAAAATCACTTTGATGCTCTCGACTACATCCTTAAAACACTTTACCACCCTAGTTATGGTGTTCTCGACCCATCAGAACCAATTGAAGCCGTCGGACATCGCGTTGTCCATGGTGGTGAAACCTACGCACATTCCGTCAAAATTGATGAGCAAGTCATCCTGGATATTAAGCAAGCCGAGCGGATGGCACCGAAATATAACAAACCGAACCGCATGGCTATTCTTGCTGCAATGGAGTTATTACCCCGTATTGATCATGTCGCTATTTTTGACACCGCTTTTCATCATACAATCCCACCAAAGGTATATATTTACCCCCTCCCCTATGAATGGTATGAAAAACACCGTGTCCGTCGTTACGGTTTTCACGGCAGTTCACACCTTTATCTTTCTCGACGTGCGGCAGTTCATTTAGGAAAGCCAGTCGATCGGTGCAATCTCATCACCATCCATCTTGATCTGGGCATTTCATTGTGTGCGATTAAAAATGGACGCTCGGTTGACATAAGTACCGGTATGACACCCGTTGAAGGTACTGCTCAAGAACATCGTTGCGGCAACATTGATCCCAGTATTCCCGGATTTATCATGGACTGGGAAGAATTGAGTTCACAACAGATTGAAGAAGTGTTGAACGAAAAAAGTGGTTTACTTAGTATAACAGACAATTGTAGAAATCGACTCGATGTGCTCAAAAAAGCTCAAGACGGAGATCCCCGTGCGGTACTAGCGGCAACGGTGGAGAGTTATCGACTCAGAAAGTTCATTGGTGAATATCTGTGTGTTCTCGGTCGCTGTGATGCGATTGTCTTCTCTTCGGGACAGGGAGAGATCGAAGCCGAAGTTCGTCAGCGTGTTCTCAGCAATCTCGAATGCTTCAATATTATACTCGATGAGAACCTGAACAATTCACCAGACTGTATAAATAGCGAAGTAAAAATCAATCACGATAATTCGCAGATCGCCCTCTACGTCATTCCTACCGATGAAGCACGAGTTTTTTGTGAAGATACTGCTGCAATTGCCAATAAAACGTTTACTGGGCCAAGCCATAATAACTACACCTTTGATTTCAGCCCTGTCGATTCATTGATTTGATTTCGCCATAAAGTTAAATATTAACATCAGTATAAAGCCCCCAGCTTTGCCGGGGGCTTTATAGGTGAACCGCTCAAAGCGGTAAGCTCAAACCTTGGGCTGCCTAAAGGCAGCTAGCTGAGCAGTTTCAATTGATCGACTCTGCGATCTTCTTGTTCTTGGCTCTGAATGTAATTTCGAATCACTTCTTCGTCACGTCCTACTGTTGATGGCCTGTGCACTTTTTGCGAGGCCACAATCTTAGCATTTTTACAATTACAGCTTTTCTCAACGTTGCTAAATTGAAAAAAACAGAAATGAAAAGACCAGCAAACACTTATCAGGCCCCCGATGGTCAAGAGTAAAAAAGTCCGTTAACATAAAAGATTGTTCTTTTGGTTCTTTTACAATCAATAAAGTCCGTCAAAACAACACAGCACATCTCCGATAAAGGCAAAACCAGGATAACCTGGTGACGCAAAGCCACGGGTTCTAAAATTCAGGACAGCCGGGCCACCGAAGAGATCAGCGTATCTTACAACGGTATCCACGTTCATCAGCCCAGTCGGATATTAGATATTAAGAGCGCTCATCTTCGGTAAGAGGATGAGCGTTTTTTTGTTCAGTTATCGTTTAACCGCCAATAGCGAACGTCAGCAACAGTCGATATAGGAGGTCCGCAAGATGCTCAATGTTTCCACCGCGCCAGATAGCAACAAGCATGAACAGCTGACCAAGACAACATCTACACACGATGAGAACAGCAGAACCCTACTTAGCAAGGCGATTCAGGAGGCCGAAAAAGGCAATGGTCTGGTCGCCCTGATATATTTAAAGCAAGTCCCCAAAGAGGAAAAAAATGCCCTCCACCTCTCTTATGTTGGTTACTGTCTGGCAAAAGAACACCAACAATTCAGCGATGCGTTGGCACTGTGCAAAAAATCGATCCGCCAAGCGCCACAAGATCCTGTTTGCTACCTCAACCTGGGCCGGGTTTGTCTTATCACCGGTCACAAACAACATGCCATCAAGGCGTTTCGTCAGAGCCTGAAGGTTGGCTGTCTGCCTCAGGTGGTTTCCGAATTGCAGCAACTCGAGAACACTTTCTCAACAGATTTTTTGGTCATTTCTTCAAACAGGTCAGTGTGCGATAGACTAAAAACCACAACCTCGTTGAAATGAAAGCAGGATATAATCCGCTTGGAGATTACAGCGACTGGCGGTTGATCCAAAAAAAGCTACACTAAATACATCGACTCATAAAAAGAACCATCCTACTCCATTATGGATGATTAGCACGCTATGACGAGTGGTGTAATCAAGCAAATTCCAAATGCCATAACGACCTTACGTATGGTTCTGGCTATACCGGTCTGCCTGCTGATTTTGGCCGAAAACTACCAGGCGGTGTTGTGGATTGCCTTTATCGCTGGATTCAGTGATGCGATTGATGGTTGGTTGGCACGCATGCTGAATTGTGAAAGTCGCTATGGTGCCATCGTCGATCCGCTCTCCGATAAGACGTTGCTGGTCGGTACATACATCGGTCTTGCGGTGGTAGGATTACTGCCTTGGTGGCTAGCCGCTATCGTCGTACTACGGGATGTGCTAATTGTCAGCGGTGCCCTCGTCTATCATTGGCTGTTCGGCCGTTACGAGATGGCACCGAGTCTGTGGGGCAAAGTCAGCACCTGCGTGCAGATTGCTTTTGCCCTGATGCTGTTAACACATCAACTGTACCCGGTGTTTCCGCTATGCTTTTTCCAGATTGGAACATGGCTGGTAATTTTAATGAGCTTTATCAGTGGTGGCCACTATGTCTATATCTGGGGAGGAAAGGCGCTGGTCGCTCAGCAGGATAAGCGTTTATCCAACACCTAATATATTCATAACCATCTCCCTGCCTAGCAGTTTGTCGGACTTTTCGCCCCAAAAATGTTAAAATCGCCGGGTATTGAAAATCCCTGCGAAAGTGAAAAA
>JAGGYC010000006.1 GCA_021162745.1 Desulfuromonas sp.
GCCTTTTACAATTTCCCATGGTATCACATTAAAGGATTCACCAGAAAGCCCTATTGACGTTGAATTTAAAATTAACTCGGCCGCAGGTGCCACAATCGTCAATGACGTCTCATCCAGGGCAAGCGCAGAGAATTTCACATCAGGAAAATAATCCCGGTAACCCTCGACCAAATGTACAGCTCGATCGACATTTCTGTTAACCACAACAACAGCTCGAACACCCTGTTGAGCCAGGGCGACAATCGCAGCTCGCGCAGCTCCTCCGGCACCAAGCACAACAACATGACAACCGGCAAGCTCAACACCCAGGTCTGACTTGAGAGAATTCACCAAACCGATACCATCGGTATTATAACCAATCAGCTTATCGTCCCGACGGACAATCGTATTGACGGCACCGATCAACTCAGCATCCAAGTCTATCTCATCGAGAAATGAGCAGACGGCTTCCTTATGTGGAATCGTAACATTAACACCCTGCACAGCCAAGGCACGCAGACCACGAATCGCATCACCCAGCGCCTGTGGCGCAACATGAAATGGCACATAGACAGCATCCATATCCATCGCAGCAAAAGCCGCATTCTGCATAACAGGCGAAAGTGAATGCTTGATCGGATCACCAATGATTCCATATACTTGCGTTGTGCCACGAATCATAATCTACGACTACCTTGTTCGAGATATTCCCGATATTCAATAATACGAACAGACTCAAGACACTGTATGGCCCTATCGACATCCTGCCGAATCGCGGCAATGAGTGCCTCGCCATCTGCGAAGGTCTTCTCCCCACGAAGCCGCTTGACAAAATAAACCCGCAATTTCTTCCCGTAAAGATCATGGTCAAAATCGAGCAAATGGACTTCGATGGTCAAGGGATGTTCGCCAAAGGTCGGTTTACAACCGATATTCACCACCGCCTTATAGTCTTGACCGTCATGACGAACCATCGCCGCATAAACGCCCGAACAGGGCAACAATTCTTTATCGGTGACGATATTTGCGGTGGCAAAACCGAGACTGTGGCCACGACCATCACCATGCACAACATCACCTTCAAGGTTGAAATGACGACCCAGTAAACCAACGGCCCCTTCGACATCGCCCGACAAAATAGCCTGACGCACCCGGGTAGAACTAAGGACATGACCACTTTTCTGCATCGGGCCGAACACATCAACAGTAAAGCCTTTTTCTTTACCCTGTTGACGGAGAAATTCGATGGAGCCACTACGCCCACGGCCAAAGGCGTAATCGTAACCGACAATCAGATGCTTCATTCCCACCCGTGCAAGTAAAATATCATCGACAAATTCTTCTGGTGACAGCGCCGACAACTCACGCGTAAAAGGGAAAATCAACAAGGCATCAAGACAGGACGCCGCAATGAGCCGTTCCCGTTCGGCAGCAGTATTAATCAATCGTGGAGCATGCTGAGGGGAAAGCATCTTCAATGGATGTGGATTAAACGTACAGACGATCGATGTCCCCTGCTTTTGTTTTGCAGTCCGAACAACGGTGCGAAAGATTTCACGATGGCCCAAATGAACACCATCAAAATTTCCCAGCGTCACAACGGCGTTGTGAAAGGGTTCTTTTAACTCAGAAAGATCACGAATTATTTTCATAGTTTCTCAGACAATCCATTTTTATAAACATTTCGTAACTATCCGCAGATTAACGCAGATAAGATCAAAATCTTAAAACCTTGTTTATCGCGCCCGTTCACTTCGTTCACTCAAGACGCAGAGAAGAACAAAATCAAAACCTGAAATCCAGGGTAAGATCTAAGCCAAAAACAGGATTTAGCCTTTGACCTTCTCTGCGCTCTTGGCGTGCTCTGCGCGAGATATGATTTTGACCTTCAGGGTTATTTTTAATCATTGTCGGCGTTTGTACCGGCCGCCTTTACGCCGGGGCGCAGCCGCTGTCTCATCGACCAAATCAGGAAGAACAAAATCAATCTCCCGTGGGACAGGTCGAACGGACCTGAGTTCAACCGTTACAGCCATGCCGACCTGAAAAATCCGGCGACGGGCCTGACCGATCAACCGATGCTGTTCTTCTTCATAGCTGTAATAATCATCACTTAAGCTACGGATATGGACGAGGCCTTCAATAAAGTACTCATCCAGTTCAACAAAGAACCCGAACGCCGTAACCGAGGTGATAAACCCACTGTAGCGCATACCGATCTTATCCGCCATAAACTGACACTTGCGCAAATCAACGATATCACGCTCGGCCAGCATCGCCCGCCGCTCGGCAACTGTCGCCTGATCAGCCAGTTCGGCAAACGGCTGATCGGGTCTCCATTGCGCATTATCGGACAGAATGTGCATTAACAATCGATGCTGTACCAAGTCCGGATAGCGACGGATCGGCGAAGTGAAATGACAATACGCTTCACTGGCTAAACCAAAATGACCAAGGTTTTCGGCATCATACCGTGCTTGCTTCATACTGCGCAATAGAATCCGGTTCACCGTATATTCGATACTGCTTCCTTCTACCTCCTGAAGCAAACGGCGGAGTTCACGGGGCGAAACGCCATCAGCATCCAGATTGATACCGAGATTAAAGGCAGCGATAAATTGTTGAAACGCCTGCATCGAAAGCGGATCAGGGGCATCATGAACCCGAAACATCCCTCGCGAGCACTGCTCAAGCACCATTTCGGCTACCGCTTCATTGGCGGCCAGCATAAATTCTTCGATCAATCGATGAGCATTCAAGCGCCGCCTGCGACCGATATGCAATGCCAATCCCCGTGCATCCAGGTTGATGTCAGCCTCGGGAAGATCAAAATCCAGGGCGCCACGCTGCATCCGTCTGCGCCTCAACTCCAGAGCCAGTTGATCCATCTCTTTGAGCATTGAAACAATCGACGGGTCGAGGGGCTCCTGAGCTTCGCCATCGATCAAACCATCGACCAGCTGTTGAACCAGATTATAGGTCAGCCGCTGACAACTGCGTATCACCGCGCGTCCGGCATGCATGGAAAGACGCTGTCCGCGATCGTCAAACTCTATCTCAACCACAACAACCAACCGATCCTCATCAGGATTCAACGAGCAAATACCGTTACTGAGAATCTCGGGCAACATGGGGATACAGCTACCCGGAAAATAAACACTGGTGCCACGCTCCCGCGCATCACGATCCAGGGCGGAACCCTCACCCACATAATAGCTGACATCAGCAATGGCCACCTGTAACAACCAATGCCCCTCGTCGCTACGCCTTAAAGCAACGGCATCATCAAAGTCTTTTGCGTCTTCACCGTCAATGGTGACAAAAGGGCGATGTCGATAATCCGTGCGCTGACGGCACTGTTCATCCGTCACGGCAACGGCCACCTCACCGGCTTCTTTTAACGCCGCCGCAGAGAATGAAGTCGGTATCCCCTGCCGGTAGGCCGTCATACGGATATCAACCTGCGGACTGCCGATCTCACCGAAAACATCGACAACATGACCGGCTCCTAGATGCTGAGCCGTCCCCACCCCCCCTGGATAACGATCGATTCTCAGTACGGCAACCTGACCGATCAGGGCCTGCTCATCCTCCACAGCCGCGATTTCAAATTCAAGGTCGGCCTGTTCACTGCGAAACACAACCTGTCCGTTACGACTGTGTTTTTGGCAATAGCCCAAAACCGTTTCGTGGCGACGTTCGGCAACCTCAATCACCCAGCCTTCGGGGCGGGCACCGCGACGGCCCGGCAATTCGAGCACCATAACTTGGTCGCCATCCATGGCGCCACCCAGCCGAAACGAGGCGACATAGAGATCATCCCCCCCCCTGTCAGCCCTTTCATCGACAACAAAGGCATGACCGGCCGACTGACGTTTCAATTCACCCCGAACAAGGTTCAACGGCTTACGCACAGCATAACGTCCCCGTCGCATGTGCTTGAGAAGCCCTTCGGCCACCAAGGCGTCGAGGAACGTCACCAGAGATCGGCGCAGCTCCCGATCGAGGCCGAGCTGATCAAGAAGATCGCCAACAGAAAAATCGCGACGGCGAAAACGTCGAAGCAAGTGAATCGTTTTAATTGCAGAAAATGGCATAAAAAATGGGTAACGCAGTCTGTGAATTGAAAGGAGTAAAATTCAGGAACAGATTATTTCATACAATCCAACCGCATAAACCTGCTCGAAAAACGTTCACATTCCCCTCGTAAAAAAGAAGATTTTTCCTGTAAAATCAGTTACTATTGCTTGTAAACATATAAACAGAGCCAGCCTCCGGTTGCAAGCAAAAACCAAACAGCCTTAGCTAGGTTGTCGGACTCAAGAAAATTCAGGAATCGATGATTCAACCAATTGAAATTATCAACAAATACTATCTCCCCACCACCAGAGCGCATCATATCCTCCTGGTGCATAGCCGACAGGTCGCCGATAAGGCTCTGACCATAGCCAGGCGACTCAAGGGGAGCCACGATATCGATGTTGAATTTATTGAGCAAGCTGCCATGTTACACGACATCGGCATGCTGGCAACAAAGGCTCCGGCGCTGGGATGCTACGGAACCTTACCCTATCTTTGCCACGGTATCGAAGGTGCCAAGATTTTGGTTCGCGAAGGATTACCGCGTCACGCCAAAGTCTGCGAACATCACATCGGCGTTGGTTTGACCGCTGATGAAATCGAGAGAGACAATCTCCCCCTGCCGCGCCGGGATATGCTCCCAACCACTATTGAAGAACAAATTATTGCCTACGCAGATCTGTTTTTCTCGAAAAACCCAAAGACACTCCATCAGGAGTTCTCCATTGAGCAGGTTCGCCGATCCGTCTGTCAATATGGGGCAGAAAAAGGGGAGATCTTTGATCGCTGGCAGAAATTATTTTCATCCACTTAGCCGCAGAGGAACAGATCAACTCTTCACCTCCATCCTTAAACATGATAAATGTTGGAACGCATTTAAACCTAGGTTTCAAACTCGCTTGCAAAGGGACATTCTTTAATGATCCAGCTCTTTAATGTCGGAAAGGTGTATCAGAACGGCGCACCGGCCCTCCACGATATCAGTTTAAAAATACCTGACGGTGATTTTGTCTACATTACCGGCTCCTCCGGCGCCGGAAAATCGACCTTGCTACGCCTGTTATACTGCGCAGAAAAACCCTCTCGCGGTCAAATCCTGATGGGTGAACGCAACACCACCCGCCTTAAATCACGCAACATTGCCTTGCTGCGCCGCGACATCGGTTTTGTCTTTCAGGATTTTAAACTGCTTAACAACCGCTCTGTTTTTGAAAATGTCGCCCTGCCACTTCAAGTCCAAGGGTTATCGAAGCAGGAGATCAGCACCCAAGTCTATCAGATGCTGCAATACGTTGGACTGGAATACAAACTCCAACGCAAACCGTTGGAACTTTCTGGTGGCGAACAACAGCGGGTCGCGATTGCACGAGCAATGGTTGTTAACCCACGCTTGTTGCTGGCCGACGAACCGACGGGCAACCTCGATCACGAACTGGCTGTAGAAATCATGGAGATGTTCACCCGGATCAACGAGACCGGCACCACCGTTTTGATCGCGACCCATGACAAGGAGATGCTCGAACGGTTCCCGCACCGTACCGTCGTTTTACACGGCGGCAACATCGTTTCCGATGACTCTCCCGATTCCACCGACACCTGCGAGGAAACCACCTGATATGGAACGCTTTCGCTATTTTCTTCAGCGGACAGTCTTCAGCATGAAGCAGAGTCCCCTGTTGTGCAGTGCCACCATCGGCACCGTCGCCATCGCCTTGATGTTGCTTTCCTTTTTCACCCTGATCGTTCTCAACGTCCAGAATCTGACCAAACAGTGGAGCCGCGACATCCAGGTGGTGGTGTACCTCGATCAAGTTCCCAGCCAGACGGTCCTCGAACAGTGGCTTGAAGAGATTGAACAGTACCCCGAAGTTGAGCAAGTGAACTACATCTCACAGCAACAGGCTTTCGAACGTTTTAGTGAGCGACTCGGGCAGAATAAGGATCTGCTGGATGGACTGATGCCGGAAGTTCTCCCTGCCGCACTTGAAGTCAGCCTCACGGAAACCGCACGTTCACGCGAAGGAACCGAACGGCTGATCTCTTTGTTGAAAAACAATAAAGAATTCCACAATTTTCGCTATGGGCAGGAATGGCTTGATCGTTACGACGCCTTTATCTTCCTGCTACAACTCACCGGAACACTGGCGGGAGGATTCCTTGTTTTTGCGACGCTGTTCATCGTCTCAAACACCATCAAACTTACCATCTATGCCCGGCGCGACGAACTGGAGATTATGGGATTAATCGGTGCTACACCAATGTTCATCAAAGCCCCGTTCATGGCTGAAGGGGCCTTTCAGGGGATCATCGGTGCCATCCTCGCCCTGGGCGGCTGCCACATACTGTACTACTTTTTCCTCAAGAAGGGGCTGGCGGCCCTACTGACAACGGCAGCAGCAGAAAACATCCATTTCCTGCCCTTAATAGTACAAATTGCCGTCATCGCCACCGGACTCCTTCTTGGCTTTATCGGCAGCCTGTTACCTCTGCGAAAATTTGTCCGGATTTAATTCATGACATCACTTAACCCGACATACCTCAAACAACTGCGTCACGGGGAACCAACAGTCACCTTGATCATCATCGCTGCATTTGTTTTACTCTGCACGCTGGCGGTCATTCCCCTCCATGCTGATGAAATTGCCGACAACAGACAGAATTTACAACGGGTCAAAAAACAGATATCCGACACCGCCAACAAGCTACAGGAAAAAAAGACCGCAGAAGATACACTTTTAGGACAACTAGAGAACCTCGAAAAACAAATTTCCAGCAGTGATACCGCACTTAAAAACGCTTCAAAGGCATTAAAAAATGCCCGCGAAAACATTCAAATTCTTGAGGGGAAAATTGATCGCTACGAAGCTATTTTAAAACGTTCTCAACGTGATGTTGAAAAGCGTTTACGCACCCTCTACACCAGTGGCGACATCAGCTCTCTGCGATTGATATTTTCAACCGATACCCCGCTTGATCTGGCAGAAAACCTCGACTTCCTCAGCCGCATCGCCACCCACGACAAAGAACTACTGTTCAGCTATCGCCAGCGCACCCGGCAATTGCAAAAAACTCGCCTCGACCTGCATAACGAATTGACACTGCAAAAACAAACCCTGCAACAGCGCCGTGATCGAAAACGTCAACTGGCTCGCGACACACAACAGAAAAAACAACTTGTCGGGCGCATTCGACGTGACAAGTCGTCCCTGAATAAACGGCTCAAAAAACTTGAGGAACGGTCAAAGAATCTGGCGGCCCTGGTCAAGACTCTAAAAGAACGCAAAACAGCGGCATACATTCCGACCAGCCAAGGCTTTGATACGGCCAAAGGATCAATCCCCTGGCCCTCATCGGGTGTCGTTCGTGCTGAATTCGGCACCCACCGTGATCGAAATTTTGGCACCAGCTATAAAAGTAATGGCTTGGAAATTGTGGCCGTACCGTTAACACCGATCAAAGCAATCTGGCCGGGGAAAATTGTATTTTCGGCACCGTTTAAAGGCTACGGCAACCTGATCATTATCGACCACGGCAAACAGTACTACAGTCTTTACGCGCAGATTGCGCACCTTAAACACGCCGTCGGTGATATCGTTAAGCAAGGGGAGACGATCTCCACTTCCGGCTATGAAGGCCGTGACAGCTACACCCTCGAAATTCGCCACCGCGGTACGCCCGTCAATCCGCGTGACTGGCTAAAACCACGAAAGCACTAGTACATTGTCTTGGGAACAATGTATTGTTCGAATTGTTTACCAAAGATTTGCACATGCAGACGCTTCTGAATCATGATTCGTTAGATGTTCAGAAGAACAATGGTGTCGCACCAACAGGGTTCTGCATAACGGTGCTACGAAAAAAGTAGAAAGCGAGAAACTAACAAGTTTTTCAATGCCGTAGTTCAAAAAAGAGAAAACTCAGTCGACCTCAAGGGCGACTTGCCGCCAAGGTGAAGCATGACGGAAAATGACTCATCGTCGGTAGGTTTGCCCCCCCCCCCGGAGGGCAGCTTTTTAACGCCATTTCTTTGCTCACTTTCTTTGGGGCTTTGTGAAAAAAGTGTGTCGGCTGCGGGACGAAACCCGCGAACTTGACTTTACGGATTTTAAAGGTTTGATCAATATTTATCAGATACCAAACGGTAACATTGATGGTCTCGCAAAAACAAATAAGATGGCTAAGGTAATCCGGGGTACGCGGCCCCGGACGCCGCCCCACTTTTAGAATCATCCAAAAGCAGGCAAAACATGACCCCGAATGTCTTGCCCTGTGGGTTCCCTCCCTCCAATCGCTTACAGCGAGGAGCCCGCAAAAACTCGCTGCGCTCAAACATTTCCGGGCAACCATCCCCGTTGACGCTCATTACGTTCGACGGGGACAAACGGGGGCACTGCCGGACAATTTAAGTCGGACAAAGTACTAGGATTTATCATGACTCTGTCAAAACTCAGCCGGATCATCGCATTATTGATCATCATGCTCTCCGCACCCGCTCTCTTATGGGCAGCTTCCCCGGTGAACCTGGCCGCTGAAACCGGGCAGCAAAGTGATTACGAGCAGCTTGACCAATTTGTCGATGTTTTAACTCTGGTTCGCAAGAATTACGTTGAGCCGGTAGCCATGCAAGAGTTGATCTACGGAGCTATTAACGGCATGCTGACGGATCTTGACCCCCACTCTGCATTCATGCCACCCGAAATGTTTCAGGAGATGCAGATCGAAACACAGGGGGAATTTAACGGCTTGGGCATCGAAATCACGGTCAAAGATCACATCATTACCGTCATTGCCCCGATTGCTGACACACCTGCTGATCGCGCAGGGATTAAAACCGGAGACAAGATCATTAAAATTGATGGCCGATTCACCAAAGAGATGTCGATCATGGCCGCCGTCAAAATGCTGCGTGGACCACGTGGCAGCAAGATAACCATCGGTATTATGCGTGAAAACGCTTCTTCACCATTATCATTCACCCTCGAACGAGAAGTGATTCGGGTTAACAGCATTAAACAACAGCGCTATGAACCAGCCCTCGGCTATATCCGTATCAGCCAATTTCAAAAACGCACTGCCCGTGAGCTGAAAGCGGCTCTGGATAGCCTGCGGAGCGAGATGAATCAGGAGCTCAAGGGGCTTGTTCTCGATTTACGTAACAATCCCGGTGGCTTGCTTGATCAGGGAATTCGGGTCTGTGATCTTTTCCTCGATTCTGGAAAAATCGTCTCGACGCAGGGACGGAAAAAAAGTGATAATTTTTCATACAATGCGAGCGCAGCAGAAACAGAAACCCGATACCCTATCGTCGTATTGATTAATGGCGGCAGCGCCAGTGCCGCTGAAATTGTCGCTGGAGCCTTGCAGGATCACAAGCGGGCGATAATCCTCGGCACACAAAGCTTTGGTAAAGGATCGGTTCAAACCGTTATCCCGTTGGCAGACAAGTCTGGACTGCGCCTGACAACAGCCCATTACTACACCCCCAACGGCACCTCTATTCAGGCTCGCGGCATTACCCCAGACCTGATTGTCGAGCAAGCAGTTTGGGGAAAAGTGGATTCATTCGAGCTTCCACGGGAAAAGGATCTCGATAATCACCTACAGCCACCGCAGCCGACAGAATCAACCGTGATGCAAGAAGCAGACAACGACTCTCTGAAGTCGGACTTTCAACTACTGCGTGCATTGGATCTGTTACGCGGCTGGCAGCAAATGAAAAATCTTCAGTCCGCAGAACCGGAATCCAAAGGCTAAATTATCATGGCAGTAAAAAAACACACGTCAAAAAGAAGTACCAAAAAAAAATCTCCTGAAAAAAACAGCCTGACAACCCCTTGGCTTGCCAGCCTGTTTCTGCTCATACTATTAGTGGCGGGTGGCTATATGATGCTAAACTGGCCCAAGCAGGCTATCAGGCAAGACATCAAGTCAGAACCCGCCACCGTCCGGCAGCCATTGCCACCCCGTCCACAACAACAGCAACAACAAGTATTAGTAATAGAGCACCTACAGCCCAAAAGACCACATATCGCCATCATCATGGACGACCTGGGCCTCAGCAAGCCCATGGCTCAACAGGCCCTCGCCATTGATCTTCCCTTTACCCTGTCCATTATCCCTGCCCGGAATTATTCGCAACTGGTCATGCAACTGGCTCATCAGCAACAACGTGAAATTTTAATCCACATCCCGATGGAGCCGATCAGTTACCCGCGCAACAACCCCGGTCCACTCGGATTATTCAGCCACAACAGCACTGAAGAGATTGCCAAAACCATGCGCATCATGATCGAGCAACTCCCCTATGCCACGGGTGGCAACAACCACATGGGCTCTGCCTTTACCCAACATGCCGACAAAATGGAACCGGTGTTGCTGGAGATGAAAAAGAACGGGCTGTTTTTTATCGACAGCCTGACCAGCAGTAAGTCTGTCGCCTACGCTGAAGCGCAGCGACTCGGAGTACCCAGCGCGGTGCGTGATGTTTTCCTCGACAATGTGCGCGAAGTAGAAAAGATTTCTGAACAACTGCAACGCCTGGTCGATATCGCCCACCGCAACGGCTCCGCCATCGGCATCTGCCACCCCTACCCGCAGACTATAACAGCGCTACAGCTGTTTTCCGGGCAGTTGGAAGCATTAGAGATCGACATCGTTCCCGTAGCGCAACTGGTTCAACCAGCACCACAATGAGCAAAACCCAAAACAAGTTGAGGCATTGATGCATCACGAACAATCACCCAACCACCCGATCCTCAGCGTTCATGAACTGAGCGAACTGATCAAGGAAACTCTGGAGGACAATTTTGTCCAGGTCTGGGTACGTGGCGAGATCTCAAATCTGTCCCGTCCGGCGTCAGGGCATTGGTATCTGACACTCAAGGATAGCTCCAGTCAGTTACGTTGCGTCATGTTCCGCAGTGCCAACCGGGTCGTCCCTTTCCAGCCGGAGCATGGCCAACAAGTGACCTGCCGGGGACGTGTATCGCTATACAGCCAACGCGGTGATGTTCAATTTATATGTGACAGCATGGAAGCAGAGGGCTACGGCAGCCTGCAATTGGCGTTTGAACAGCTGAAAAAGCAACTGGAAGCGGAAGGGTTATTCTCTTTGCAACACAAGCAGACGCTCCCCGCTCATCCGCAGTGTATCGGCGTCGTCACCTCTGCCACGGGTGCAGCAATCCACGACATCATGAACGTTTTGCAACGGCGAGCAGCCGGTATCCGTATTATCCTCAGACCGGTTCTGGTCCAAGGTGAACAGGCATCAGAGCTGATTGCAACGGCCATCAAGGAACTGAATCAACACGGCCAGGCACAGGTACTGATCGTCGGTCGCGGCGGTGGATCGCTAGAGGATTTACAGGCATTCAACAGCGAGTTGGTTGCCAGGGCAATCTTCACGTCGTCACTACCGGTCATTTCAGCCGTCGGCCACGAAACCGACTTTACCATCGCTGATTTTGTCGCCGATCTACGTACGCCAACCCCCAGTGCCGCTGCTGAATTGGTGGTTAAAAACCGACTGGAACTTGAACAGCATGTCGATCAACTCAGCCTGCGCCTGAACACCTCCATCCGCCACCATCTACAGCATTGTCGGCAGCAACTGGAAAGCCTTCACCGCCGCCTGCGTTCCCCGCGCCATCGACTCCGGCTACAACAACAGCATTACCATGAACTCTCTCGACGCCTGCAACAGGCCATCATCCGCCATCATCAACGCTGTCAACATCAGCTAACACAGTTGACGGGACGACTTGATGCCCTGAGTCTCCTCGACACCCTGAAACGTGGTTTCACTATGGTGACAACCGCTGACGACCGGCAAACACTGATTCGCCGCAGTGCCGATTTACACCAAGGCCAACAAGTTCGCCTCATGTTTTATGATGGTCAGGCTGTTGCCACCGTTGACCAGATTGATCACGACAACAAGAATCGTGATCGATCTTGACTCATTGCTGCTAAACCGCCATAATTGACCACTTAACTATGGAGTAAAACATGGCTAAGGCAATCCCTTTTGAAGAAGCCGTCAAGACACTTGAAGAGTGCGTCAACCGTCTGGAACAAGATGATCTCCCCATTGATGAGGCGTTGCAACTCTTTGAAACCGGTATCAAGAATGTACAGCGGTGCCAAAAAGCACTGCAAAACGTCGAAAGCAAAATTGAACGTCTGACCAGAGACCAGAACCAAACACTAACGACAGAACCACTGGATCTCAAAGAATAAAATCTGAAGCGGCCACATGTGGCCGACGACAGCGGGACATATTCATGGAATTGAAAGCGTATCTCAAACAGCATCGTCAAACCATCGACCAAGCCCTTGAGGATCTGCTGCCTGACAAAAAACTGCGTCCGACTCAATTACATGAGGCGATGCATTATTCTGTGTTTGCCGGGGGAAAACGGATCCGGCCTATCCTGATGATGGCTGCCTGCCAGGCCGCTGGCGGCACCATTGAAGACGTTATCCCGACAGCGTGTGCCATGGAGATGATCCACACCTACTCGTTGATCCATGACGATCTCCCCGCTATGGACGACGATGACTTCCGCCGTGGTCAACCGACAAACCATAAAATATTCGGTGATGCGACAGCAATTCTCGCCGGTGATGCTCTATTAACCGAAGCATTTGTTGTCTTGTCAGCGCAACAGAACAATAAGAATATCAGTGCAGAAACCCAACGCCGGGTGATAGAGATTATCGCCCGAGCGGCCGGTGCCACCGGAATGGTCGGTGGGCAAATCGTTGACATGGAGTCCGAGGGAACACAACCGGATCTGGCAACCGTCGATTATATTCATACCCATAAAACCGGGGCGCTCATCCTTGCTTCAATTCAAGCTGGGGCCCTACTGGGTGGTGCCGATGAAGAAACCTTTACCGCATTGAGTTCATTTGGCAAATCGGCGGGTCTGGCCTTTCAAATCGCTGATGACATTCTTGATATTGTCGGTGACCAGCAACAACTCGGCAAGGATATCGGCAGCGATCAAGAGCGCGGCAAGGCAACCTATCCAGCCGTTCTCGGACTCAATGAATCCAAACGACGGGCAAGCGAGCTTCACCAGCAGGCCCTTGATATCATTTCACCATTGGGAGATGCTGCTGAACCATTAAGGCAAATCTCTGGATATATTATCAACCGCTCTTCGTAGCGTTGACTGAAAAGTTGATCCATCTCTATGAGTCATTTACTTAAAAACCTTGAAACTCCTGCGGATCTTAAAGACTTCTCTTTGAATGAACTGAAAAGTCTGGCCAAAGAATTGCGTGAGAAAATTATTGATACGGTCTCGGACACGGGGGGTCATCTTGCCAGTTCGCTAGGAGTCGTCGAAGTGACGATTGCTCTGCACTATGTTCTGAATTCTCCCCAAGACAAAATCATCTGGGATGTTGGCCATCAGGCCTATGCCCATAAATTATTGACGGGCCGTCGCGACACCTTCAACAGCCTGCGCCAACTTAACGGCATAAGCGGCTTCCCGAAACGGAACGAAAGCCCTCACGACTGTTTTGGTGTTGGTCACTCCAGCACATCAATCTCCGCCGCACTTGGAATGGCGATCGCCCGTGACAGCAAAAAGCTGAATAACAAGGTTGTTGCCGTCATCGGTGATGGCTCGTTAACAGCGGGTATGGCCTTTGAAGCCCTGAACCATGCCGGCCACCTCGACCGCAACATGATCATCATCCTCAACGACAATGAGATGTCGATCTCACCCAATGTCGGCGCCCTGTCCTCTTTCCTCAGTCGTAAAATGACCTCGCGGTTATTTGTCCGTTTTAAACATGAAACGGAGATTTTCCTCAACAGCGTCCCACGCTTTGGCAAAGATTTAGTGCAACTGGCTAAACGGACCGAAGACTCATTTAAGGCATTTGTCACTCCCGGAATGCTTTTTGGGGCCTTTGGCATCGAATATGTCGGCCCCATCGATGGTCATCAAATAGATGAGTTGATCGAAACCCTGAAAAATGTTTCTCGGCTCGAAGGACCGACTCTGATCCATGTTGTCACCCGCAAGGGCAAGGGCTATGCACCGGCAGAGGAGAATCCATCACTATTTCACGGCGTCGGCCCTTTTGACAAACAGAGCGGAAAGGTCAAACCATCAAAGGAGAAAACCTGCAGCTACACAACTATTTTCGGTGACTACCTGTGCCAACTGGCAGAAAAGGATAAACGAATCGTCGCCATCACGGCAGCGATGAGTGCCGGTACCGGTCTACTGCCTTTTGGCGACCGTTTTCCCGAGCGTTTTTTCGATGTCGGCATCGCCGAACAACATGCGGTTACAACGGCTGCCGGAATGGCTTGCGAAGACCTGCGACCGGTCGTCGCTATCTATTCAACATTCTTGCAACGCGCCTACGATAACGTGCTGCACGATGTCTGCCTGCAAAACCTCCCCGTCACTTTTGCCCTTGATCGTGGTGGACTGGTGGGGGCCGACGGCCCGACTCATCATGGCGTCTTTGATTTGTCCTACCTGCGGCACATCCCCAATATTACCGTCGCCGTTCCCCGTGATGAGATTGAGCTCAAGCGTGCTATGCTCACAGCCAGCAATAGCGAAGGGCCATTTGCCTATCGTTATCCACGCGGAAATGCCCTCGGCCTTCTTGATAGCGGCGACGTTGCCCCCTTTACCATTGGTAAAGGTGAAAAACTCCGTGACGGCGCAGATGCAACCTTAATCTGCCTGGGAACGTTTGCCGAAACCGCCATGAAAGCAGCACAGCTATTGGCAAAACAGGGAATTAACCTTGCTGTCGTCGATGCGCGGTTCCTGAAACCGTTAGATACCGAACTGTTGACGACAGAAGCAAAACGAACCGGAAAACTGATCACCCTTGAGGAAAATATCCTCGCAGGAGGTTTCGGCAGTGCGGTCATGGAATTGTTGGAACAACACCAGCTCTACCCGCGAATCATGCGTCTCGGTTTACCCGATCAGTTTATCGAGCAGGGTTCGCAAGAGGAATTACTGAAGATTCACCAGCTTGATACAGACTCGATCGTCAAACGGATCACGAAATTTTTAGCACAGTAAAAGCTTAAACTTCTCACTCACTTTACAAAACAGGTGAATGCTCAATGCATAATTCAGTTGTCGATAGCATCCGTAAAATTAAACAACTCCCGCCACCGAGCGGTCTTTCGCGGGAGATCATCCGCATTGTTGCGGACGATCAAGTCGATCTTGTTGATCTTGTCAGCATTATCAATAAAAGTCCTTCGATCACAGCACGGATTTTACGCTGTGCAAACTCAGCCTACTACGGACAACGTGGTGAAATCACGACGGTTCGTGAAGCGATCATCCGCGTTCTCGGCCTTGGCATCACCCGCAGCCTGTCGTTGGCCATGGCACTGACCAGCACATGCACTATTCAACGAGGCAAACACTTTGACAGCCAGCGCTACTGGTTTAATGCTGTCACCACAGCCAATATTGCTCAAGGATTATCCCACTACCTGTTAGTGCGTGAAAAACCCGCTCCGGCCACGGCTTACACCACCGGGCTCATTCACAACATCGGTCTACAGGCGCTGGTACATTGCTTTCCTGACGAAATGGAACATGCCTTTGCCTCTACCGTGGGGACATTAAGAGAACGGATCCACTCACAGCTCGGAATCGATCACCATCAGACGTCAGCATTGCTCTCACAGAGCTGGGATCTCCCTGAATCGATCACTCAAGCACTAACCAGCTTTGAAGTTGCAGATGAATTTAGTGATAACAGTCCACTCGTTCAGTTGATCTGGCTGAGTTCGCAGCTATCTGACAATCTGTACCTCAACAAACCAGATCCCCTCGCCTCTTTGTCAATTCCCGAATCGCTGATTGCCACCGATCACGTACAAAAAGTTGTTGCGGATATTAAAGAACAGCTCGAAGGCTTACACGAAATGGCCCAGCTGATTACTGCTGTCGGAGGACATGATGAACAATAAGATGCCACTATCCGGTGCTGTCATCAACTTGTCCGACAACTTTGACGATCTGCTGGAATCGCTTTCAACCCTTCAACGGTTGGGCGAACTGCCTGTCCATAAACTAACAGAACAAATGTTGTTGAAAAACGCCCTGGAGATTTTACATCAATCCTGTAAAGCGACAAACTGTACTGTTTTCACCATCAAAGATGGCGGATCGGCCTTACCCGACACCAAACCATTGGGAAACATTCTAACCATTAACTCCATTGGTGAATTTCACAACCGTGCGGCAACACGGATTGAAGATAAGTTTATCCGCAACACCATCAGCGCCGAAACCATGCAACACTGTAATGATTGTTCAACCCTTGTCTCTGACTGCACCGCAGATGAAAGTGAAACCTCGATTATCAGCGTCCCCCTGCGCGTCAATAATCAACTCGATGGCGTTATCACCATCAGCCATAGTGACCGAGAACACTTCAACCCCTGGGGTTATCGTCTGATGCAGCTATTCAGCACCTTCCTTGGTCAACAATTGACCATGTGCCGTTTTCAAGCAAACCTAAAGCACGATTAAACAGCCCATTGATAAAAAAAGGCCGGAACAGTATGACTGTTCCGGCCTTTCTCATGTTTGACTTTCAGTATTTTTCTACTTGCCGCGCAAACCTGACTAATCTTCGGCAGCGATAAATTTCTCCGCCATAGCAACATCCTCGCGACAACCGATAAACACCGGCGAACACATATCAATGCCCTCGGGTACGATATCCAGAATCGGCATACGGCCATTTGAGGCTGCACCACCGGCCTGTTCAATGAGAAATGCCATCGGATTCAGTTCATACAACAGGCGCAACTTCCCCTGTGGACGCCCCTGGAGATGGGGGTACATAAAGATTCCCCGCCCCTTCATCAATACCTGATTGATGTCTGGCACGAAACCACCACTGTAACGCAGTTTATGTCCACTTTCTTCCAAAGAACGGACATATTTTTCCGTACCAGAGGTATACAGATTGCGCTGACCGCCCGGAGAATAGATGCCACCCACACCATCGATGGTGATATTCTCCTTAACCAGTGTATATTCCATCAACTGATTCATGGCAAATTCATGGACACCATTACCGGTCGAATAAACCAACGTAGTGCGTGGTCCATACAGAATATACAATGCGGCAGCCTGCTGTCGCCCCGGCAACAGGATATTATCACCTTGATAGATGGAGAGAATCGTACCCACCGCCAGATTAACATCGACCAGAGATGAACCATCCAGCGGATCATAGGCCACCGAATAACAAACATCATTTTCGCAATTAAACTGCATAATATCGTTGTTCTCTTCAGAGACAACACTACTGACGACGCCTGAACTTTTTAACCGTTTCTGCAAAATCCGATCAGAGAGGACATCCAATTCCAGTTGTTCTTCGCCGTACAGATTCGACGTACCGGCAACACCGAGATCACCGGTGCGAATGGAATTGATAATATACTTTGACGCTTCGGCAATCTCGCAGATCAATTCAATCAGCCGACGCTCTACCTTCTGTTCGCGCAGGTGGCGACGTAGATCGACCTGAAACTTTGTGGAACCTGGTTCACCCATGGAATCTCCTTATAAGGGATATCGTATATATTTTGTAACTTCTGAGTGACTTCAAAAACATCCTTACTCAGATTACGTTGAGATCACAAACAAAAATACAAAACAAAGGTTTAAACAGGGATGAACAGGATATTCAGGATGATAAACAATCTCCCAAAATCTTATAATGTTTAAGGTGTTATCCTGTCTATCCTGCATATCCGGTTTATTCATGGTTAAATCTGTCGAATTTAGCAGCAGTTCCTCTATGAAAATTCGCCGGAGGGCGTGGGGCGCCATTCAGCAAATTCAACCAGTCTGCACACCGCCATCACAACACAAACGGGTTGCAGCAACCACGGCAAGCGGAATCGTCAGGAACTGAACAAGCGGAATCATCAACACACACATCACAGCAAGACCGAAGCCCAATGTCGACATGCGATTCGCGGCAATGAACTGGCGTTGATCCTTAAAACCAAGATGTTTACGACTGAACACATAACCGGTGTATTCGACGACCAAAAAAAACACCGTTAACAATACGGAGCAAAAAGCGTAGATCGGCGGTCCAATACCAGGCACCAGATTGAAACCCAACAACAACAGCATCAGGGCAATAAAGATGGCCATCTTGCGAATCTCATCACCCATCACCCGCCACAGATCAGCCCCGAGTTTGCGCAACGAAAAACCCTCATCATCGCGAACACCGGTCAACAATTGCTCTGTGCGCTCGGAAAGCAGATCATTGAACGGTGCAGCAATCAGATTGCCGACCACCGTAAAAGCAAAAAAGACCACGACCGCCGTCACCAGTCCGGCAATAATCTTAACCACCGTAGCAAAAATTTGCCAGTACCAGGCATCCTGCACAGTCACGTAATCGCCGACCAATGCTGAAAATAGATCTAACCCCCAGTAGACAGTGCCGGAAAACACCAGAACGTTGATCACAAAAGGGATAGCAACATATTTAAATAACAAAGGATTGTTCCTGATAAAACGGAAAGCATTCCATAACGAGAAAAAACCTGAGGTAAAACCACCAAATAGCGATGTTCGCGAGGCCATCATAACGGACACAAAACCTTTTCATATGTAGTTGAAGCAAAAAACGAACATTATTTTAGCACGTCAGCCAGGCAAAACCAAGGATGGAGCCGATTGCACCGAAACACCACTTTACCCTTGCCAGCTATAGGTGATTTTCCTATAATCGAGACAAGGAAATTGCTCTCTGCGCAGCAGGTGTTATCTTGACGCCCACGCGGAATAATTTTTCATCCGGGGTTCTTTTTCGCGGTAATGTGTGCCAGCCCTCCTTTTGTAGAGGGACGCCTGATTTACCACCCGGGAACCCCACCTAATTGGCTCTCGTTGTGAGGCCAAAGATGCACGGCATGCGTGGAGAGCTTTTAATTAACTCTGAATCCAGAGTAAAGGCATCAGGATTTATCCCGATGCCTTTTTATTATCCAACAACCATGAGTCCTACTTGCAGCACCCCGTATCCGCTGCCCCATCAACCCCAATAGCCCCTTATCAACGGTTCATTCATGTCATCACAGCCATCGACACCAGCCACGCTTGATTCAAACAATGAAAACGGATCCTCTGATATCCATCGTCTGCAGATTGACGGCAAGGAGCTCGTCCTCATCGGTACGGCACACATCTCGCGCGAGTCTGTTGCCACCGTAACGGCAACCATTGAGCATGAACAACCTGACTGTGTGTGCATCGAACTCGACGACCAGCGCTATCAGGCCCTCAAGGATCGAAACCGCTGGGAAAAACTCAACATTGTCCAAATTGTCAAAACAGGCCAAGTTCCTTTTCTGATGGCCAATCTGGCGCTGGCCTCGTTTCAAAAACGGATGGGCCTGCAAACCGGGGTTAAACCCGGTGAAGAATTAGCGGCTGCAGCCCAAACCGCAGAGCAACATGGAATGAAACTAGCACTGGTGGATCGCAATATCCGCACCACCCTGCTGCGAGCATGGCGTAAAACAACCCTGTGGAAAAAAATGAATCTGATCGCCACCCTGTTTGCCGGACTGTTCGAAGATACAAAGCTCGATGAAGAGGAACTCGCCAATCTGCGTCAATCCGACACCCTGTCCGCCATGTTGGAGGAGATGGGCGAGCTGCTTCCCGCAGCTAAACAGATTCTGGTCGATGAGCGCGATGCCTGGATGACCTACCACATCCTTGAATCGGCTGGCGACAAAACCGTTGCCGTTGTCGGTGCTGCCCATGTGCCGGGTATTAAACGCTGCCTGCAGGCTCCCCCGTCAAAACAAGCCATTGAAGAGATGGCCGTCATTCCAGCCAAGAGTAGCGTATCAAAATGTATCCCCTGGCTGATTCCCGGCATCGTTGCCGCCCTGTTTATAGTCGGTTTTTTCTCCGGTGATCGCAGTCGCCTGCTTGATGCCGCCACGGCATGGATTCTGGCCAATGGAACATTATCGGCCATCGGCGCCCTACTGGCTCTCGGCCATCCCTTAACCATTGCCGCTGCATTTGTCGCCGCCCCGCTTACATCCCTCAACCCCACCATCGGTGCCGGAATGGTCACCGGGCTGGTGCAAGCCTTTATTGCTCCGCCGACGGTCAAGGACATGGAAGCTGTTGCCGATGACATTGCCACGCTGTCAGGCTGGTGGCACAATCGGGTCACCCGCGTGCTGCTGGTGTTCTTCCTCTCCTCGTTGGGATCAACCATCGGCACCTTTGTCGCCTTTGGCTGGCTAAAGGATCTTATTTGATCAGTAGTACAGACGACTGTCCCTGATTTTAAAAA
>JAGGYC010000054.1 GCA_021162745.1 Desulfuromonas sp.
AGCATCGACATGGTGGCAGTGATCAGTGACCCATCAACGGCTATCAGATCGCCCAGATCGGAAAACTCTTTAGCAACCGGCAGCTTTTTCGTTGCCTGTTTCTGGAGATCTTCGTAAACATGAATCACCTGAATTCAAGTTGCTTTACAGTTATGCCTGACACTACCGCTAACGGCTCAAGCCTTATCGACCATCGAATGTCACTGTTTTCAAGATCGAAGCTACAACATGGCAAAACCGGGTACCGCCGATGATTATTTTCTCACCGCCACTCAGAACACCTTTTTTGCCCTGACCTTCGATGTCACCAAGAAAATCATAGTGCGCAAAAAACAGCATGGTGCCAGCGGTTCCGACCTATGGATCGCCTACTGGCTGGCCGACAAAAGCGGCACAGTTGCGGAAGATATTTTAACGGCTCGCTCCGACAATCCCGACTGGCTAACCACCATCAACTCCCTCAAAATTAACACCGATAACATGGGAACAACCTTCACCAGCGCTCTGAAGGGTGGGACAATTCCATTGGATCACGTTGTCGTCGACGAGGTGCTGGAACGGTTGCAGATTTTATCCGCCAACGACCTCATGGCTTTGTGCAACAATAAAGCAACAAACAAAGAAGTTATCGTGTGCGCCCTATTAGCTGCCAAAAGCGGCACACAACCTTTACCATTTCTACAAAGAGTTCAGGGACACGTTAAAAATTGGGACAGCCTGATGACAGAAGCAGGAATAAACATCCGGAACATTGAGCAAACATTACTCACCACATTTTCTGCATTAAAAAGGGGATAAGATGAAAGAACTTTTAAAAAAAACCAGCTTCTGGCGCGAATTGGTGCAATGGGGCTTCTTCGCTTGGATTTTGTACATCGGCATCCGCTTCGGCATGTTTGTACGCCATTTTGAAAGCAACGGTGTGACTCCATACATCACTCGCCCCTCTGGTGTAGACGGGTTCCTCCCCATCGGGGGACTGGCCAGCCTTAAATTGTGGCTCTTTACCGGCACTTTTGACGATAAACATCCGGCGGCACTGGTTCTGCTGGTGACGTTTTTGCTCATGAGTTTGATCGCCAAGAAATCATTCTGTTCCTGGTTGTGCCCGGTGGGAACCCTCTCCGAGGCAACGTGGAAATTGGGCAAACGGATCTTCGGCCGCACCTTTACCATGTGGCGCTGGCTCGATATCCCCCTGCGCTCCTTGAAATATCTGCTGCTGGCATTTTTTGTCAAGATTCTCCTCATCGACATGCCAGCTTACGCCATCGCCTCCTTTATTCAATCACCATACTGGTCGTTGAGCGACGTAAAGATGTTGCGATTTTTCACCCACGTCTCCACCACCACCATGGTGATAGTAGGAATCACCAGTATTCTATCGCTGTTTTATAAAAATTTCTGGTGCCGCTACCTATGCCCCTACGGTGCCCTGCTTGGACTGGTAAGCATGCTCAGCCCCTTCAAAATCCGTCGCGACACCTCCACCTGTACCAATTGTCAACTGTGTACCAAGGCCTGCCCGGCGCAATTAACGGTACATAACGCAACTGCTATCTGCAATGTTGAGTGCTGCGGTTGCTTGAGCTGTGTTGAAGTATGTCCTCAGCGCAGTTTGAGTATGAGCACCGGACTGGAACGCAAACCGCTACCACGCTGGGTGTTCCCGGTATTGCTGCTTTCCATCTACGCAGGAGGTGTCATTATCGGCATGGTTTCAGGCCACTGGGACAGCTCATTAACATACGAAGACTATCAGCGGCTTGTTCCGATGGTTGATCATTTGACTCATTAGGATGCTGCCGAACTTCACGAGAATCTGCTGCAAAACAGCCTAATCAATTCACTGCCCCACACTGTCCCATACATCTTGTATTTTACCGTATTTCACATTAATATGGGGCAGTGAATTAGCAAATTCGTTTTTGCGCGACCATCATCAAACATTAACCGAGTCCCGAATTGTCAATCAACCAGACACAAATAATCCACACCCTGCTCGATCAAGATCTGTATAAGCAGACAATGATGCAGCTATACTTTCATAAGTTCAGCTCCGTAAACCACGCCGAATTCCGTTTCCATTGCCGCACACCAAACGTTGATCTACGTCACCTGAAAGAACTTCTGGGTTAAAAATCCCATTTACAATCAAGAAGATCATCGAGCTCTTCAAGTGAAGAAATACAACCCTCTGGCGTTTGGTTTATCCTTACGTTTCAGCGAGTCAAAAAGTGTTCTTACCAAAAACACGCTATTTCCCCGTATGAATCACAAAGTGCCAAATGGATAGATTGCTTGACCAGAAGTTTGCTCAAAAATTTGCGCACCTCCTGAGTGGCTATTTTATTATCTATATAGGATAGCCCTATAAGTCTGTTTTGTTTTATCAATATTTGGAATTTGCTTTTTAGTCGTAACTAACTTATATAATTAGCGATTTTTCTTGCAGAGTGGTGTGAATTTTAATGAAGAATAAGGGAGGGGAAAGTGAAAAGAAACAGGATGAAAAGGATTTTTTTGCTGGTGATGTCTATTTTGATAATGGCTTCAACAGCCCAGTCTCATGTTTTTATGGGATGTGGTGCATGCTCGGCCAATAAACAGGGAAAAATAACAAAACCAGACAAACTGAAATTTGGTATTGATGCCCGAATCCGTTATTCATATATGGATAATATAACGTGGTCATCTTATCGCGATGGGGGTGAAGATCTATGGGACAACAGGTTCAGAGCGGGTTTCGACTATCATCCAACCGACAATCTTCATTTTCAACTCTGGGGTCAATATGCCGACACCTGGGGGATGCCGAGCAGTGGCTGGCCAAGTTTCCGTTTTGAGGAAGATCCAGATATCTATCTGGCCAATGTTGAAATCAAAAATCTTTTTGGTGGATCATTTTCCCTGAAACTGGGCAGACAACGTTTAGATTACGGTGATTTTCGCGTCATAGGTCTTTGCGATTGGGCAAATGTAGGTCCGTACCTGTGGGATGCAGCCGTACTTTCTACCCGTTTTAAAAACGGTTTTATTGATCTCTTTTATGGTCGAAACTACACCAAAGATTACGACACAGAGCACGGATTTACCTTAAATCATGGTCACTCATTCGATGGTGCCGGTTTTTATTCCCATTATCAGCTACCAGAGGGACAACCATATGTTGCCTTTGAACCATTTTTCCTCGCTAAATGGGATAGCGCCGATAACTACACGGGAAACAAAGACCTCAAGGATTATTATTATGGTATACGTAGTTACGGTCGCGATCTGTTAGGCGGCTTCAATTACGATCTCACCTATGTCGAAGAATTCGGTGACTATGGAACTGAGGAGATCGATGCCTTCCATTTTTATGCAATTTTGGGCTATCAATTTGCCACCCTCCCTTGGTCGCCAAGATTAAGTGTTGCCTATACGGTAAGTTCTGGCGATGACGATCCCAATGATAATACGCACGGCCGTTATGAAACCGCCTATGGCGTATGGGGGGCTTGGTATGGCAACGAATACAATTTGTTCTGGTTTAAGAACTTTAAAGACCGGCAAGTCAATTTAGAACTCTTTCCTGCCGATAAGCTTATTGTTGAACTAAGATATCACAATTACAAACTTGAAGAGGAAAAGGGAAGTTGGCGCAACTTCAGAGATGCTAACGGTAGCTTAGGTGACGATATCGGTGATGCTGTTGAATTCGAATTTAGATATAAGTTTGCCAACAACCAAGACGTAGGCGTGCTTGCCGGTATTTTTTGGCCGGGTGATTATGTTAAGGACGCCTCAGCTGGATTTAACGATAAAGCGAGTTGGATCGGCATTGACTGGCATATCAATTTTGAATCGAAAATTTTTTGATGATCACTTTTGATTCGCTTATGAGTTATCTCTTCTGACAATACCTGTTCTCTTAGCCCATTTTATTCAGGAAATCCCGTTTGGCTGAAGGTCAATCAAATCGGCGTAAGCTCGGTCGCTTGCGGCTGAGCAGTCGATTTGAAGAGATTTTCTTAACAGCGGACGCTGTTGAACCTTGGGGCTATTTTTTATTGTCGAAAGATCTATGGCCACGCTTGTGTTCCAGGATTGATCAGCTTCTTGCTGGACAAGGAATCCTTCTTTCTAGAAGTTCCAGTCGCTCAGGCTGTTCGGTTATAACAGAGGGATGTTTGAAAGTTGAACAAAATGGAAGCCACGCCGTTTGAGTTTCGGTATTGCGTCAATCAATCCTTCAGCCGTGCCACTTTCGGGATGATTCATGTGGAGGATCACAATGTCGCCAGCGATTGCTGACAGCAGAGCATGTTTTACCTGTTGGCGAGAATAAGTTGCTCCAGCGTCACCAAGAACACAAGAAGGGAAAAAGGGGTCAGGCTTGACTAACGGAGTTAATCAATGTTCTTTCCATGGAAGGGAAAAAGGGGTCAGGCTTGACTAACGGAGTTAATCAATGTTCTTTCCATGGATGAAGGAGCGAAGTGTCCAAGAGTCAGACACCTACTCAATCCCCTTCAGCACCTCTAAAATCCTAACCATCGCCAACATATCCAACCCACAATACGCCAGCAAATCCTTTCGAATCTCCGCCAGCTGCAACAAATCCTGCTCTTCACACATCTGACGATAAGCCACCATCGCCATCTGTCCATCGGCGATACTCAGCCCTTGATACGACAGCTCAGGCACCAGTGCCGGTAACACCGCCTTGATCGAATAAGAACCTGCCATCTGCCAGCGATAGATATGGCGCTTTTTAAACGGCACCATCAGGTCGCGGACGTTGTCGATCCGCTGCTGGAGGGCCTCGGCAAGATCGGGAAACAGTGTGGCCAGTTCACGCAGAACACCCTTTTCAAACGCTTGATTGTAGGTCAACACACAGGCATCAGCGGGAATCTCGGCAAGAAGTTGTTCGGCCAGTTCGCGGCGCGGGTCGATATGCGCTACCGCTAGGTATTCACAGTGCTGCGGCTGCATGCCGGGTTGCTGTTGAATATGCAGCGAATACTGGAACGGAATCTTCTGGTAGGGGCGGCTGCCGTCGAAGGGCGGGATCGGGGTGTTGAAGGTTTCAAAGTCGAGATAACACAGCGGATACCACAGGCTATCGACAAAGGCGCGGATGGCCGGGATGTCGGTGGTGTCCTGCTTGAGCAGCGTGGCCTCGGCCTGGAAGCGCTGGGCCGGGTTCAGCTGGTCGAGGGGGAGATCCTCCAGCTTGATGACCCCCTGCCGGTAGTGGGCGAATTTATCGATCCCCTGGCCGCGCAGATCAAAGATCGACTGTTCGGAGATGTGCTGCCAACAGTAGGGGATGTAGTCGCATTCAAACGGGTCGTTACACCAGGGGCCGATGTCGATGGCCGGTTCATCATCGCCGCGCAGGGTGTCGCGTAACTGGTCGAGCAGTTGTGGCAATTGATCCTGACGGGCCAGCACCTCGGCGGTGACATCCTGGCTGTGAAAGAGCTGCTGAACGTCGATGGCGCCGTGGCGGACATAGCGGTTGTTGATATGGGTCAGATAGGCAGCGCTGATGTTAAGACCATATTGGCTCAGCACATGGTACTGAATGGCGACATCGTCGAGATTGACCGCTTTGACGCTGCTGCCCATCTTTACTTCATAGATCTGCCAACTGTCCCCATCGCGTACCAGGATATCGACCTTGACGAACACCCCACCGCGCGAGAAAGCGGCCTCGTAGATGACGTTGGTGCCTTTGTCGATCAGTCGTTTAGTGCGGGCCAGTTGGACAGAAAAGGGCAGGCCATCGAAGTGGACCTCAGTGCCACCGGGGAACAACTGCTGGGCGAGGATGCCGACGGCGTTACCGGCGGCAAACCTGGCTTCCAGCTCGGGGCGCGGCGGCAATTCAAAGTCGGGTGGGTTTTTCTTCAGCCATAGCGCTTTACGGCACTGCATCCCCTTGAGGACCAGTGACTTGCTCAGACCGGTGTTTTTGCGTTTGCCCACGGGTAATCTCCCAGATTTTCATTCGGTTTAGAGGACAGTTCTTTAACTGTCGTTCTCTTGCCTGGTACAAAAGCCACCTACTGATAAGTTCCTGTTTTTTCTTTAACCTTGAACCCGATTGGTTCCTTCTCTGTCGCATCCGGCTGCATAAGCTGACGAATGGCATCAAATACGACTCGAAACTGCTCATCATATTTCTGTTCCAACTGCTCAAGCCGTTCTGCCAACTCAGTGTGCGAAGCAAGAATTCTGCGTAGTCGTACAAACGTTCGCATGATTTCGATATTGGCCTGTACAGCGCGTGGACTGTGCAAAACGCTGGAGAGCATTGCTACTCCTTGTTCTGAAAAAGCATAAGGTGGTGTACGTCTGCCACCCCACTGACTTGAGGTTCCAGATTGGAACTTCAAGTCTTTAAACTCCTGATTTGTCAGCTGAAACATGAAGTCGGCGGGAAACCTGTCGAGGTTTCTTCTGACGGCTTGAATTAGTTTTTTTGTTTCAATACCGTAGAGTTCGGCCAAATCCTCATCGAGAATTACTTTGTCGCTCCGAATGATACGGATCGAACGTTCTACACGGATTAAATCAAACTGTGACATGTTCCCTCCGTCAATCCATATTTCTCAAACTTGAGGTCACAAATTGTGACCTCAAGATGGTAAGTGTCTGATTTAACGATGAATATGGTCTAAGGAGTAACCGTTGAAGGTCTTTTTGTTCGTAAGGCAGCTCCAATAAATCAGCAGGTAGCATGTCATAAGAAATGAAATTGATCCAGTCAAATTAAGACGATCTATAAAGCCACGATATAGACTTGAATGGGATGGTGGGGACGACAGCGTGCCGCATGGCCTGACGGGCGCAGCGGCACGTTGTCGCTAGCGGTAACGGAGACGGAGACGGAGACGGAGACGGAGACGGGTGCCGTAGTTTTCCATGACATCTCCTTGTTGCAAGATGTCCTGTCGAAATGGCAAGGCTCTCCAATCACAACTCAGGGGCTTCGTGTTGGAAATAAAGTTATTCTGTCAGGTTCATCTCAATGGTTAACTGGAGAGTGGCGGCTGTTACCGCTTGTTGTTACGCACAAAGCCCACATCAAAGCCAAACGGCGCCCCGATGGCACGCAGGGTATTGATGGTCGGATTGCCCTTGCCGGTTTCTACCGCCTGCAGGGTCTCAAAGCCGATCTTGGCGACATTTTCGGCGTATTCATGGCGGTTCATCCCCAAAATCTTACGCATCTTGCGCGTGGCGGTGCCGATATCGATGCGACCGGCTTCGACGTCGTCAATCAACTCGGCGCGTAACCGTTTGGTCTGTTCAGGGTTGGGTCGTTTCACCGTGTCCTCCTAGATGTGGGGCTTGGCATCGCGCAATACCCGCGTCGTGGCTCGGATGCGGCCGATCAGCTTGTCGATGATGTCGGTCGATACCTGGCAATGCTGCAGGGTGTCGGGCAGGCGCTCGGTATTTTTCGCCAATCCAGCCAGCCAGTGGCGTAGATCGCTGCTGGGCAGGTCGATCTGCTGTTCCAGGTCGATGGCAATCTGGCCCCATACCGGCAGGCCGAGCATCTTCTCGCCATCGCCGTGCCAACGCATGGCGCGGCTGATCCCCTGTGGATCGAGGAACATCGGCGCAAAATCAAACAACGGCGACAGGGCGACGCTGCCGTTGGGGTGTTTGAGCAGCGCGGTATTGCGCGGATGGTTGTCGCTGTTGCGCAGCACGGTGTTGAGGATGTCGCGGGTGATATATTCCAGGACCTCCTGAGGGGGATTGGTGGTGTAGCGATAGATCGCCTGGCAGGCCTGATTATGCGATAGCGGCTGGTCAAAGGCATTGAGACCACAGATCGATGCCAAGCTCTCCATGCCGAACCGTTCCACCCCTTGCGACGTCACCTGGCGGTCGAAGCGCTGAATGAACAGGGCGCCATCTCTGTCGTTATGATAGTCCAGCGGGTAGGGGGCGGTGTGCAGGCCAAAGGCGCGGGCGGTTTCGTAATAGGCGGCTTCATTGGCCAGGATCTGGCGATCGACTTTGCTGTTGCTGCGCGGAAACTTGACCAGCCAATGGCTGTGGATCTGATCGTCGGCCAAGGCGCCCTCGCCATGCCAGTGGCCATGATGATCCTGCACCAGCAGCAGCTTGGGCGATTTACCTTGGAGATCAAACGCCCCGGCGACATCGGCACCGCACTGGGCGGCATATTCGCAGAAATCATCGTGGTGGGCGATAATCTCTTCGCGACTGAAACCGCGTTGGTTGAAATGTGCCTCTTCGGCTTGTGGTGTCGGTGCAATGCGTAGATTGCCCACCGGGCACGCAGCGGCATTGATGAGCAGTTGCCACCACGCCGAGGGATCGTCGGCAGTCAGGTTGAGTCGTTTGAGCCAAGCCGTGCGGGCCGGGCTAGTGGGCAACAGGTCGAGGAGGAATGACGGCCAGCCCGGTTCGTCGTAGCGATCGAAGTTGACCGGATAGCGACAGCCGGTGCGATCCACCACCCGGTCTGCATCAAGGCGGGGCAGGGCGTAGTCGATATCGTACGACAGCGCACTTGGTCGCTGTTGTCCGGCGTAATCATCAGGATTGGCGCTGATGGACAACTCGGCGGCAGCCTGCCATTGGCCGTTTTGAAAGATTTCGATGGTAAGGTCGTTGTTTGTCATCGCTCAGACTCAGTAGTTATTTATGGGTGTAAAATACTATAAAAAGATTAAGCTGTGTAGAAAAATAGCAGTAAATAACTATTTATACACGATGATTGTTATCTTCATCTTTGCTTTTGAATCAACAAAAAAGCGCCTGTCATTCGAGATAAACGGCAGCTCGAAAATTTCCAGCAACTCCAGGTTCTGCTGCCGATGATGGCGTAGTAGAGGATACGGAGGCGCATCTTTGGGCTGTTGTTGTTGTTGCGGATCAGCTGTAGGCTGTCGAGGTCGGTGGGCTGTTGACGGTTGAAGGTTTCCTCTACTTTCAGTGGGATAGCATGTAACAGTTGGTGCAGTTGTTGAAGGTTTGTGGTCTGCACCGGCAGCGCAATGTCACCGATAGATTGCAGACAAAAAACAGGGCATCCTCTAATTGGGGATGCCCTGTTTTTTGTTACTGCTATGGAGGTATCGACTAATCAGCTGTGGGTAAGATTGATCGACCTCTGTTGGCGGAATTATTTACCGGCCAGCATTGCTTCAATGTCAGCCTGAACATCGCCAATGGCCTTGATGTCGAAGTTCTCGACCAGCACCTTGGCCACGTTAGGTGACAGGAATGCGGGCAGGGTGGGTCCAAGGCGAATTCCCTTAACGCCGAGGAACAGCAGCGCCAGCAGCACGATAACCGCTTTCTGCTCGTACCAGGCAATATCGTAGGAGATCGGCAGGTCGTTGATATCGTCCAGACCGAACACCTCCTTCAATTGCAGGGCAATGTACGCCAGGGAGTAGGAATCGTTACACTGACCGGCATCGAGAACGCGCGGGATACCACCGATATCACCGAGGTTCAGCTTGTTGTAACGGTACTTGGCACAACCAGCGGTGAGGATAACGGTATCCTGCGGCAGTGCTTCGGCAATGTCGGTATAGTAGCTGCGGGTTTTATGACGGCCATCGCAACCTGCCATCACGACAAAACGTTTGATGGCGCCGCTCTTAACGGCATCGACAACCTTGTCCGCCAGAGCCATCACCTGAGCGTGGGCAAAACCACCGACGATTTCGCCGCGCTCAATCTCGATGGGCGCTGCACACGTTTTCGCCTGGGCGATAATCGCCGAAAAGTTTTTGCTGCCACCATCGCTGCGCTCGCCGATATGGGGAACGCCGGGCCAGCCGGTCATGCCGGTGGTATAGATGCGATCTTTGTACGCATCCTTGACCGGGGTGATGCAGTTGGTGGTCATCAGGATCGGACCGTTGAAGGAGGTAAACTCCTTGTCCTGTTGCCACCAGGCGTTGCCGTAGTTGCCGACAAAGTGCTCATATTTCTTAAAGGCTGGATAGTAGTGCGCCGGCAGCATTTCGCTGTGGGTATAGACATCCACCCCCGTACCCTCGGTCTGCTTGAGCAGCTCTTCCATATCCTTGAGATCGTGACCGGAGATGAGGATGCCGGGCTTGTCGCTGACGCCGATGTTGACGGTGGTTAGTTCAGGATTGCCGTAGCTGGTGGTGTTGGCTTCGTCGAGCAGCGCCATACCGGCAACACCGAACTCGCCGCATTTCAGCACCTGGCCGATCATCTCGTCGACGCTGAGCTCTTGAGTGGTCGACGCTAGTGCCTCGACCAAAAATTCATAGATTTCACTTTTTTCGAAACCGAGTATGGCAGCGTGATCAAGGTAGGCCGCCAGACCTTTGAGGCCATAGATCAGCAGCTCACGCAGGGAGCGGACATCTTCGTTGGCCTGGGACAGCACGCCGACCTGAGTGGCCTTGACAGTATAGTTGGTTTCGCTGTCGTTCCAGTTGACACAGTCGCTGTCGCTGGTGAAGGCCAGCTCGGCCTTGAGGGCGTCACGCTTGGTGATGGCTTCCTTGATCAAACCCTTGATACGATCATTGTCGAAGTTGGCGTTGGTGATGGTTGCAAACAGCGCCTGGCAGGTGAACAGGCCTGCGGTATCGTCGAACTTGCCCTGGGCTTTGGCTTCGCTTGCAACCACGGCCAGTCCTTTTAGAACATAAATCAACAGATCCTGCAGGTTCGCGGTGCTCTCTTGCTTGCCACACACGCCTGCGACGGTGCAACCGCTGCCTTTTGCCGCTTCTTGACACTGAAAACAAAACATACTCATGGCTGAACTCCTTTGATGGCCTTTAATGGCATATGGGGATATGGGGTTTGTTGTTGCCGCCACTATGGCAAAGAATGATCATGAAAAAATTGACGGAGATCAAAATTGACGACAAAAGAAACAATCGTGTCACTTACTTGCTGTACATAAAAGGGATTGAGTAAAATAAGTGCCTTTTCCTTTCATAACGGAGTTTAACAGGTTTTGTCAGATGTGGGCGCAGGGGGGTGTTTTTGATGCGGATTGTAGCGATTAGAGTGATGGACCCCGCAGGACAGTGGGCCGTTTAGCAACGAGAAAATATAGATCACGATGCCATGAACCAAGATCAAGTTCGCGGGTTTCGTCCCGCAGCCGGAGGGTGTCAAGTAAACTATGTTCCGTGGTAAAATTATGCGGGAAGATGCCGAGCATTTTTAACATCAGCGTCATGGAGTCAAGGATGATGGTGTCCAGGCCAGAAGGAAAAAACGGGCGGAACGTAGCCCTTTGAAAAAGGTATACCAGGCGGAAGCATAGATAATGGAGACCGTGATGAAGCCGAACAGTGCTTCCGTCATACAGGCCGTTTCCATCCCCATCAAGGGCTCAGATACCGAAAGAAAAAGATGTATTGCGATCAGAACATTTAGAACAGTATTGATCTTTGGCAGATAGCTGTTTCTCTGCTATGTTTTCTCAGCCAGAAGCATTGTATCGTCTTTATCCAGTGCTAGACTTATTTTCGACCGCAGGAGGGTATTGCTCCGCATAGATTCAGGTTGAAGAAAGGAGCGCCGAATGGACAAACTTCTCTCAGCTGAAGTTCTTCAGCAGGTGAAACAATTGTTTGAACAGCTGGATGAGGCGGTACAGTTGTTGCTCTTCGTCCAATCGAATGTCTGCACTACCTGTGCAGACCAGCAGGCTTTGCTGAGTGAACTGGCCGCACTGAGCGACAAGCTGTCACTGGATGTTCACCCCCTTGAATCGCGCCAGGCGATTGAATACAATATCGATAAAGTTCCTGCCACGGTTGTACGTGGTGTTGAGGACCACGGTATTCGTTTTTACGGTCTGACCAGTGGTTATGAGTTTACCTCCTTACTTGAGGCGATCGAGCTGGTTTCCCATGGACTCTCTGTCTTGGATCCGTCAATTGCTCAACTGGCGGCACTCATCAGGCAGCCGACTCATCTTCAGACCCTGGTTACCCTCTCTTGTCCCTATTGTCCTAAAATGATTCAGCTGATTCATCAGCTGGCTTACGCCAACGAACTCATCCGTGCCGACATGATTGATGCCGGCGAATATCCTCAGCTGGTCAATCGCTATGAGATGCATGGCGTTCCCCTGACGGTTGTCAATGGTCAACGCGGTTTTGAAGGTGCCTTACCGCCGGATCAGGCCGTGCTTCAAATCCTTAAAATTGTCGATCCTGATCTCTATGAACAAATTGATGCTCAGTTGAGGCAGGTTCAGGGTTTGCGGCACAGCCTGGAGGCCGTGAGCGAAGAAATTTACGATGTGATTGTGGTCGGAGCCGGTCCGGCGGGATTGACAGCCGCCCTCTATTCGCAACGCAAGGGGCGCAAAACGGCATTGATCGGCAAGAAGGTCGGTGGGCAGCTGAACGATACGTCGATGATTGAAAATTATCCGGGCCTGGTTCAGGTGGGCGGTGCCGATCTGGCCCAGGCCATGCGCCGCCATGTGGAAACCTATCCCGTTGCTGAACGCTGTCATACCCAGGTGGAAAGTATTAGTCGTGATGCTCGTGACGACAATCTACTGAAGGTTGTTATTGAGACGGACGAGGAATATCGGGGGCGCAGCCTGATCTATTGCGCCGGCAAGAGCTATCGTCGTCTGAATGTGCCGGGTGAAGATCATTTCATCGGCCGTGGCGTGGCCTGGTGTGCGACCTGCGATGCCCCCTTGTTCAAGGATAAACAGGTTGCCGTGGTCGGTGGCGGTAACTCGGCTTTCACCGCCGTACGCGATTTGTTGCGTTACACTTCGCAGATCCATTTGATCCACAGCTTGGCCGAGTTTCAGGCCGATCCGGTACTGGTGGAAGAGATCAAGCAGGCGGAAGTTGACGGCAAGGTTCATTTTCATATGCAGAGTCAGGTGCGTGAATACCTGGGCGGCGAGCATCTGGAAGGGGTCCGTTTGTCCGGTACCGAAGGTGAGGAGCAATACGATCTGGCCGTGGCCGGTGTCTTTCTGGAGATTGGGCTTGAAGCCAACAGTAACGTATTGGCACCGCTCGTTGCCCTTAATGAATGGGGTGAGGTGCCGGTGAATCGCCATCAGGCTACCGAACTGCCCGGTCTTTTTGCTGCCGGCGATGTGACGGACGAAATGGACAAGCAGATTGTCATTGCCGCCGGTGCCGGTGCTAAAGCTGCACTGGCCGCAGATCGTTATCTGACTTCAATGGGGTATTGAGGAGGTGCGCTGCCTGATCGTTGAAGGTAGCAGCAACAGCAATTTGAGTGATATGGATTATAGAGGAGGGGTGAATGAGTAACTGGTTTATGTGCAATAAGCTAGAGGGTTGGGATGGTCGGATCTACATGCGCTCGGTACCAGGGCAGCTGGATGTTCTGGAACTGACCCAGCCGTTGCCCTGTGGCGATGGAAAAATTGAAGCTGGTTATCGCTGGAACGGCGCCAGCGTCGGTCCGCTGCGGAAAGTGCCGATGCTGGGGTTCCCGAAATGGAAACATCCCATCGCCACCTGTCGCCATGACTGGCGCTGTGAACAGGCAAAAACGGAAGAAGAAAGACTGTTTGCCGATCAGGAATTCATGGTCGATGTGGGTCGCGGTGGAACCGCTTGGGAACAGATGAAGGGCTATTTTGGGGTGCGGCTGGGAGCCTTTTTTTGAACAGGCCCAACAGTGTAGTCATTTTCAAACAAAACAAGGGGTCAGCGATAAATCGCTAACCCCTTGGAATAATTGGTGCCCAGAGACAGAATCGAACTGCCGACACGAGG
>JAGGYC010000029.1 GCA_021162745.1 Desulfuromonas sp.
CCGATCTTCAAAATATTCTGGTTGTACGCCTGAATCAGGGTGCTCTTCTTCAATATTCCCACTACCCGTTTAAGATCTCTGCTGTCAACCACCGGCAAAGTGGAGATTTGTTTGCCTTCAAACAGCTCAAAAGCGGTCTCCAGATTCTGATCCGGGGTGAGGGTCAACACCTTGCTGGTCATAATTTCCGAAGCCAGCACCAGTTCGCACAGCTCCCCCATCTCGCTCAGGCAGGCCTTGAGATCGCGCATGGATAACATCCCCACCATCTGCTGCTGATCATTGACCACCACAAAGTGGGGATAATGACTCTCCTGAGCCTGTGCCACCAGCTTGCCCAGCGATAGGTTCTCCGCCACCTGTTCGTAATCGGTTTCCATATAATCTGCCACCCGCAGCGAGCGCAGCAGAGTGACATCGCGACCACGGACGATCTTCACCCCTTTACGCACCAGGCGGGTCTCGTAGATCGACAGACCATAAAAGGTTTGCACCACCACCAAACTGGCGATACAGCTGGTCATCAGCGGCAGGATGATCTCAAAATTGTAGGTCAGCTCAAAAATGGTGAAGATCGCGGTGATCGGAGCCAGGGTGGTGCCGCTAACCATGGCTGCCATCCCTACCAGGGCATAAACGGGAAAACCGGCCACGGTGTCGGGGGCAATGCCGTGAAAGACACTGCCGAACAGGCCACCGAGCAAACCGCCCATCACCAGTGATGGCGCGAAAATCCCCCCGGAGAAGCCGGCACCCACCGACAGCGAGGTCGCCAGCAGTTTTGCCACCAGAATGGCCAGCATCACCGCCGGTAACAACTCGGCACTGAGCACCTGGTTGATGGCCAGATAACCGACCCCCAGCACATACGGGCAGAACAGGGCCAAGCCTCCCACCAGCACACCCCCCAGCGCCGGACGGCTCCAACGTGGCAGGTGCAGCGCACCAAAACCATCTTCAACACGGTTGATCAGTTGGATAAACAGAATGGACAAGGCCCCGGCCAGCAATCCCAGCCCGAAGTAGAGAGGGATCTCCCAATAACTGAGCAACTGAAAATGGGGTACGTTGAAAGCCGGAAAGGAACCGAGAAAACGATGGGAAACCACGGTGGCCGTCACAGCGGAAACGGCAATCTGACTAAGATAGTTGATCTGAAAATCAACCAAGATGATCTCGGCGGCAAACAGCATCCCCGCCATGGGTGCATTGAAGGTCGCAGCAATACCGGCTGCTGCGCCACAGGCGAGAAATACCCGCTTCCACTCCGGCGACATCCGCAGTAATTGGGCCAGGGATGACCCCACAGAGGAACCGATATGCACCACCGGCCCCTCACGCCCTACCGATGCACCACAGCCTAACGACAGCAGGGTGGAAAACATCTTCATCAGGGTGGTGCGATGACGGATATTGCCTTCGCGGGTGACCACCGCTTCAATCACTTCCGGTACCCCGGCCCCGCGCGTTTCTGGAGCAAAGCGCTCCACCACCGGCCCCAATACCAGCCCGCCGAAAATGGGGATCGCCATAATCAGATACCAGGGCATCGCCGCCGTCGCCGACACCAGATCATAGGATTGCCCCCAAAACAGCTGGGTCACCTCCAGCAACAGGTAACGAAACGCCACCGCCAAGGTGCCGGTAACCAGACCAATGGTGGCCGCCACCAGCAATAGCACAATCACCTTGCGACCACTGGCCTGACGACGAAAATCTGTGGCTGCCTCTGCCATTAATCCTCCCGGCTTGGTGCTGAACCGTCATCGGTTCGGCTCGCCGAACGTCGGCGTCGTCGCTGCTCAGTTTCCGCCAGGGAATAACGACAACCACAGTAATTCTGCCGGTAAAAGCCCTGCTCTTTAGAGATCTCCAGACTGCGTTGAAAACCACCCTGCTTTTTGAAATTGGCTGCGTAAAATTCCACACCTAACTGCTCGGCCAGCTCAGCGCCCAACCGGTTAATGCGCTCGGCATCCTTGTGTGGTGAGATCGACAACACGGTGGTAAACAGATCAAAGCCATCAGCTTTGGCCCGCTGCGCCGTTGCTTCCAGGCGCATCTGGTAACACAGTGTGCAGCGTTCGCCCCGTTCCGGCTCCCGTTCGTAGCCTGCAATTCGCTGCTGCCACTGCTGCGGATCATAGTCGCTGACGATAAGCGGCAGTTCGCACTGCTGACACCAACGCACCATCTCATCACGGCGGATCTCATATTCCTGCAACGGATGGATATTGGGATTGTAATAGAATAGGGTTAACTCAAACTCCCCGCGTAAGCGTTCGATCACCGAGCTACTGCACGGCGCACAGCAGGCATGGAGCAACATACGCGGCTTGACGGTCGCTGACTGCTCGGAGATGGAATGCTGGACAGGACAATTCTGAGTCATGGTGTTCGCTTTCTGTAAATCGGTTGCCGCGACAGAAGACGGCTGTTATAGTACGCGCCATGAAAGATCTATTTATCGCCGATGCACATCTGACCGATCCCAATGACCCGCCCTACCAGCACCTGCTCAACTTTCTGACCAGCCAACGCGGTCAGGTTCGCAATCTGGTGTTACTCGGTGACATCTTCGAATTTTGGGTCGGTTACCGCCATTGCGTGTTCAGTGCCTACCTGCCCCTGCTTCAGGTTCTACAGCAGTTGCACGCCGACGGCACCAAAATCATCATGGTGGAGGGTAATCACGATTTTCATATGGGGCCGTTCTTCAGTGACACCTTACAGGCCACCATCTTCCCCAATGATGGACAACTACAACTTGATGATAGTTGCGTTTATCTGTGCCATGGCGACACCGTGGCCGCCACCCCCAGTTATTTACGCCTGCGCCGTTTCTTCCGTAGCGGTTTTGCCCGACTGCTGATCCGGGTGCTGCCGGCTGATACCACTTGGAGAATCTCCGAGATCCTCGGCCATGCCAGTCGTAAGCGCCGTCAACACCAGCCGCAGCGCCGCTACACCCTGCCCGAACAGGTCATTAACGACTATGCCGAGCAGCGATTCGCCAACGGTTGTGATGTATTTATCTGTGGCCACTTTCATCAGACGCTCCACCGGCAACACGACAACAAACATGTAATGGTAGTAGGCAACTGGAGAGAAACCTGCCATTACGCTGTGCATGAAAACGGCCAGTTCAGCCTTGAGCAATACCTGCCCTGATCACTAAACGAGCAGTTCAACTTAAATTGTCTGGTAGTGCCCCCCCCGTTTGTCGCCGCCGAACGCAATGAGCGTCAACGAGAATGGTTGCCCGAAAACTGTCTGATCAAAACCATTACAACCAAGATCAAGATCGCGGGTTTCGTCCCGCAGCCGACGTACTTTTTTGACAGGCCACAAAAAAGTAAGCAAAAAATGGCCTTGAAAACCAAAGAAACTAACGGTGGCGCTAATAGGTTCAGTGTGCGGATTGCGTATCTGGCCGAACTGCGGGGCGGGCCTGATCTTTTGCGGCCCGCACGTATTTGATCGATAATATTTCATCATGAACAGTGCCCGACCTTGTCTTTTTCCGTGGCACCGTTATGCAAAACCCTGTTGGTGCAACACGATTATTTTGTCCGTTTATCTAGCTACCCCCCAAGAGGCTGTCCGCATTACAACAGGCTATCCAGCGCCACCTCTTCAACGGTCTCCCCCAGAATGTCCAGTGACGGCTGCAACTGTTGCCGATCACCGATCAGGATCAGCAACTGCTTGTCGGGATGCAAGTAACACCGAGCCACCCGCTGCACGTCGGCCACGCTAACGGCGGCAATCCGTTGCCGATATTCCTCCAGATAATTCTCGGGATAACCATACATCTCCTGCTTCATGATCCGGTTGGCCAAGGCATGGCTGTTATCGAAAGCAAAGACAAACGAGTTAACCAGACTCAGCTTGGCCTGCTCCAGCTCCTGCATCGTGACCGGCTGTTCACGCATCTGCGTCATCTGTTGACGCATCAACGTCACCACTTCGGCCACCGAGGCATTCTTGGTCCCACAACCGGCAATAAACGGCCCTAACAAGCGACGACCGACGGAAAAGTAGGAATATACCGAATAGGCCAAGCCGCGATTGGAGCGAACCTCCCGCATAAGACGGGAACCGAAACCACCGCCACCAAGGATATAGTTCATCACCTGAACAGCGTGTAGATCGGGATTGCTCTTTTCAATACCGATCTCTCCGAGCAGCACCGTCGTCTGCGGCAACGGGCGATCTACCACCAAAATCCCTGCCGGGTCGCTGTCGGCAAAAGCCGGGATCTGTTGTCGTTCGCCATCCGTGTGCCAATCGCCAAAGGTCTGCTCCAACCACGCCTGAGCTTCCGGGCAACTGAGCGCACCGGAAATGACGATCCGTGTATTCTGCGCTGAAAAATAGCGCCGATAGTGTTGTTTAATATCATCAAGACAGACAGCCGCCACACTCTGCTGCGAAGCAAATGTCGCCAAGGGATGGCCGGCATAAAGGCGAGCCATCAGCAGTTGACGAGCCAATGCGCCGGCGTTATCGCCACGGCGACGGATCGATTCCAGCAATTGCTGGCGCTTGATCTCAAAGCGTTGCTCATCAAAGCGCGGTTGGCGCAGCATTGCCTCCAACAATGCCAACCCCTGCTCGGCATCCTCTCTGAGCAGGGATAACGTCACCGTCGTGGTATAGCTACCGGCACTGACTTGCATGTCGGCAGCCAGCGCCTCAAGCTGCTGGTCAAATTGTTCGGCACTCCACGGTCCAGCCCCGCCGCTGCGCAACAGCACAGCCAACAGTTCAGCAAGTCCCGCTTTTTTGTTCGGCACGCCGACCTTTCCGGCATCAACAACAACAGTCACGTCAAGCAGCGGCACTTCATAATCTTCTTTAAAGTAGACCTGTATCCCATTGTTTAAACGGAATTTTTCCGGATATTCTATCGAAAATTCCAAGGGCAAAAAAACAAGATCATCAGGTCGCTGTTCGGCACGTTGTTTTTCGTCGCCCTGCTGTCCATGTTGCTTGATGTAATGGCCAATGTGTTGTTCGGCAGCCTGTTGTTCGGCAGCACTTACCAACGTAGCCGTCACCAACACCATCGTCCACACCGCCATCAACATCATCACTCTTCGTCGTAACTGCATCATTTTTTCTCCTGAACCAGGGTGATCACCGTTCGATTATCGCCGGTCAACCAACGCTGAGCCACCCGCTGTAGATCCTGTGCCGTCAACTGCGCCACCTGTTGATCATAATCGACCAGATAACGCCAGTCATCGGCAATCACCTGAAAGCGGGTCAGCATATTCGCCAGGCCATTATTGGTACGCAGATAGCGCAGTCGATCCGCCCGCAGCCGCTTACACACCCGCTCTAATTCATCCGCATCGAGCAACTGCCGCTTAAGCTGGTCGAGCTGTTGATAGAGCGCCCGTTCCAGTTCCGCCGTCGTATGGGGCTGGCGCGGGGTAAGACTGAGCACAAACAGGTTGTCATAACGCCCACCGGGTGCTCCATAACTGGTTACCGAGGTCGCCAATTGTTGCTCCAGCACCAAACTTTTATACAGTCGTGAAGTTGGCCCCTCGGTCAACAGTTGACCGAGCAGATCAAAGGCATAGTCATCTACACTGGGCAGGGTTGGCTTATGGAATGCCACCAACAACTGCGACTGAGCATCAAACCGCACCTCAGTGCGCCGTTCTCCACACTGGGCCGGTTCAACCGCCGTCACCGGCGGAATCTTCTCACCAGGGGAGATCTGACCGAAGTAACGTTCAACCAACGCCTTGGCCTCCTCGGCATCGACATCGCCCACCAAGGCGATTACCGTATTGATCGGGGCATAGTAGCGGTGAAGGAAGTCTGCCGTTTGCGCCTTACTCAGATTGAGGATATCGGAAGTCCAGCCAATGACCGGGTGACGATAGGGATGAACGCGAAACGCCGTCGATAACAACGCCTCATACATCATCCCCGAAGGCTTGCTCTCGTAATTGCGGCGGCGCTCTTCGAGTATCACTTCGCGTTCGGTATAAAATTCACGCAGCACCGCATTCTGCATCCGATCCGCCTCCAGCGCCATCCACAACTCCAGCTTGTTGGCAGGCAACGAGATCAGATAGCTGGTCAGATCCTTGCCGGTAAAGGCGTTAAAACCGACCCCGCCATGGCGAGCATAGATCTGCGAAAATTCATCCTTCACCACCAACGTGCGCTGTTGCTGCTGTAGCTTGCTCAACTGCTGCTGCAAGCGTTCAATCTGCTCGGGATCCGATTGAGGATCACGTCGGGCCTGCTGTAAGCACAGTGCGGTCTGGTCAATGGCATCAAGCAATGGTTTTTCGGCCACGTAATCGCGGGTACCGATCTGTTTGGTTCCCTTGAAACGCATATGTTCGAGTAGATGAGCCACACCGCGATTGGCGGCCATCTCATCGGCTGAACCGACACCGATGGTCATATAGGCGGTAAAGGTCGGGGAATCGTGACGTTCCACCACCAGCAAGGTGAGACCGTTATCGAGTTGAAACTGCTGCACCTTCTGTTCAAGGGAGGTCGTGGCCAGAACCAAGCCGGGACAGATCAGTAGCAACATAAAAACCAGCACAATACAGTGACATCGCTCAAACGGCGCGAACAAAAAACTAGCTATCATCGACAACAACTCCATCTAAAATTCAATTCAACCAACCGGTCAGCAGGCCTAAGAGAGTACAACATAGCATAATCGCAACAACCAAGAGAACAGAGATCACCACAGGATGGTGGTGTGCAACTAAATCAAAACCGAGCATGATTAACAAGGGAGGAAAAAAGACAAAAAAATGCCCTGTTCCGGAGGAGGGTGGAACAGGGCGGTGACCCCAAAGGGAAGGGGTCGGCTCGTTGCTGACAGTTACCTGCCATGGCTTAGCAACATTGAAAACCGTCTAAAAGTAACCACTTTGGTGATTACTGAAAAACGAGGTTACTATAGCCAGAAACAGGAAATTCAACAAGCCTAAAAAAATTCATTCTCCCTTAAACTGAAAAACGCCTGAACACTCAACAGATTTTGGAACGCTGTTAGTCCTCATCGAGCAGATGGTATTTTTCCAACTTATAACGCAGTGTACCGCGAGCCAGATTGAGCAACCGTGCCGTCTTGGCAACATTGGCGGATGTCAGAGTTAACGCCTGAGCAATCAACTCCTTCTCCAGATTCTCTACCACCGCCTCCAGACACAAGCCCTCAGGAGGAATCGTGCAACTGAAATCGGTCTGCTGGCGAGGCTCCAGACCACTGACTTCACGTGGCAACATCTGCGGCGTAATCACCTCATCGCGATGCATAATACAGATTCGCTCCACCATATTACGCAATTCACGCACATTGCCCGGCCAATGGTAGCGACTCAGCAATCCAAGGGCATCCCTGGAGACCTCGCGCAGAGGTCGGTTAAACTCACGGCTGTAACGTGAAAGAAAATGATCGAGTAACAGTGGGATATCATCACGCCGCTCGCGTAAGGGCGGTACAAAAATCGGAAAGACATTGAGTCGGTAGAACAGATCCTCACGGAAGTTTTTCTCTTTGATCGCTTCGCTCAAATCACAATTGGTGGCGGCAATCACCCGCACATCAATATCAATATTGCGGTTCCCCCCCAAGCGACGGATTTTACGATCCTCAAGTACCCGCAGCAGCTTGACCTGCAGCGACATGTCCATCTCGCCAATTTCATCGAGAAACACCGTACCGCCGTTGGCTTCTTCAAAAAGACCGATCTTACGATTGTGGGCATCGGTAAACGCCCCTTTTTCATGGCCAAACAGCTCCGACTCAAGCAAACTGAACGGTAACGAACCACAGTTGATCTCGATAAACGGTTGCTTACCGCGCGGCGACAGATTGTGAATTGCCCGCGCCACCAGTTCCTTGCCGGTACCGCTTTCGCCGGTAATCAATACCGTTGCCGTTTCGTGCTGAGCCACATCTTCAACCTGACGCACCACCTGCAACAATTCACTACTGGAGCCAACCATATTAGCCTGCTCCAGCAGCGCCGTTTCTGAGCGTCGCCGCAAACGACGAATCTCACGTTGCAGACTACGTCGCTCCAAGGCCAGTTTGACAATCAAACGGATAGCATCGGCCTTGAACGGCTTTTTAATGTAGTCATAAGCTCCCATCTTCAGAGCCTGAACGGCAGTTTCCACCGTTCCGTAACCGGTGATGATGATCACCAGGATATTGGGATCGATGGTTTGTAATTTCTTCAGCAGATCAAGACCGCTGGCCGTACCAAGGTTGAGATCGAGCAATACCAGATCGAACTCTTCCTGTTCAGAAATCTGCAAGGCCGGAATGGGCCCCTCAGCACCATAGAGTTGGTAGCCATCTTCACTAAGAATCCGCTCAAGGTTTTCGCGAATAAAGGTTTCATCATCGACGATCAGTATTTTATCCATGCTATTTCCGTGGTAACAGTGAGGTAGAAACAGGAAAACACATTTCGAAGCAGCTACCACAACCGGGTTGGCTGGTCACTTCGATGCGCCCATTGTGTTCCGTAATAATATTATAAACAATCGACAACCCGAGGCCATTGCCTTCTTTCTTACAGGTGAAAAATGGTTCAAAGATCAGCGCCCGCTGCTCTTCACTCATACCGATGCCGTTGTCGGCGATCAACAGGCAGACACTATCGCCATCATGGCGTAACGTCAACTGCAGGGTGCCACCATCAGGCATCGCCTCCAGAGCGTTACGCAGCAGATTGAGAAATGCCTGCTGCAGGCGTTGCTCATCGAGATCAACCACCGGCAATGAATCGGCAAAGTGACGGGCAATGACAACACCACTGCGCTGACACTGCTGTTCAAACAGCAACAGCGTCCGTTCCAGCACCGTACGAAGATCTCCCGGCTGGCATTGACAGGCTGACAAACGGGAAAAATTGAGCAGATCCCCCACCAGCCCTTCAAGGCGTTCCATCTCCTCCAGGGCGCGGCGGATCAGTTCCTGATCCTGAGGAGTATGCAACAGACGATCATGCAGATCATCCAGCAACAAACTGATCCCCGTCAGTGGATTGCGAATTTCATGGGCCAAGCCGGCCGATAACCGCCCCAGCGAAGCCAGCCGTTCCATGCGTGCCATCCGTACCCGCATCTGCGCCCGCTCGGTAAGATCTTCCACCGTCAGAATCAAGCCGTCATCCGCTGCCGAGGCAAAGGGAAACAACGCCAGACGCAGAGTCAGTATCCGGCCCTGACGCGGGCATTCAAAATAACGGCTCCAACCACTGACATCCTCGCGACGGACAACTTCAGGTAACTGTTCAGCAATCTCAGGATAGGCCCGCAAAACATCGGCCAGCGGAGCATGCAGAGGCCTGGTTTCCAAACAGAGAATGCGCTGCACCGGCTGATTCATCGAAGTGACGTAGCCCTGACGATCGAGAGTGATAATTCCGGTATCGATATTCTCCACCACCGTGCGGGTAAAATTTCGCTCGGAGCGGATGGCACTGCGCGAGCGACGCAGTTCAAGCAGACTGTTGCCCAGCCGCTCACGGCGTTGGTGCAACTCGGCCACCATGCGATTAAAAGCCTCGGTCAGGGTGGCAATCTCGTCGCTGCCCTGCACGGCCAACGGTGCCGCCAATCGGCCTTGAGCCATCTGGCGGGTGCCGTGAATCAACTGTTTCAATGGACGCGTCACACTCGATGACAGCAGCTGGGCTGCAGCCAAGAGCAGCATCAGACTGAAACCGATCAGGCCCCAACCCTGCTGCCAGAAACGATTGAAGTGACGACGAATATCTGCCGAAGTCGCTAACGAGGCACGGTGAAAACTCTCCGATTCGGCACCGATGGTGATTCCGCCCCATACCCCATCGCCCTCCTGACCATCGCTGTGCTGACCACGGGGTTGATAGCGGACCGGCGCATAGGCCATCACTTTTTGCGCCCCACCAACATTGGTGACATCGACAATCCCCGCCAACCCGTTCACCACCTGGCGGGCAGCATGAGGGTAATTGATATGAATCGCACCGGCCTGAAACAGGTTATAGGCACGACGCCCATCATCACCTGCCGGTGATTCACCACGATAGGCACCAACCTGTTCGCCATTTCGATCCAAGCCGCGAATATCCCAGTACTTGGGATGGGCGACAATCCAACCCTCGTTATCAAACATGAAAGCGTAATTGCCTTCGGCATAGCTGGCTTCAAGCACGTGAGGATTTGCGCCTGAGCTGATATGGCGGGTAAATTCCATCAGGTGGACATGATCCAGAGCCAACATCACCACGCCAAGCCATTGCCCGGCATCGTCATAGACCTTACGACAAAAACGGATCATCCCCTGATAACGCGCTCCAGCCAACTGCTGATCACGACTGACGTGCCAACCCACCAAGGCACCGACATAAACATCCTCACCGTGCAATTGAAGAACCTGGGCAAAAAAATCTTCACTGATATAACGGGTACTACCGGGCTGGCTGTGATCACGGCAGGTGTCGGATTGTCCATCGACCAAGCGTAACTGTTCACGGCCATCGATATTGATAAATGCCAGTTCGTGATAGAGGGGCAAACGCAAGGTACGGCCCTCGGGTTGATCTGCTCCCCCTTGCCACACCAATCGTTGATGACTGCGGTAAAAGCGGCGATACAGCGATGGATTGGCCGGCAACATGGCCAACGTATCGAGATCAGACTCGATACTGTACAAAAACCCACTGACCTGGTCAGCGACCTGTTCAGCGCGCAACACCAGCGCTTGTGCCGCCTGCTTATCAAGTGCCGCCGCCGCCTTCTGCCGTACCAGGCTCTCAACACTCTGGAGACTGTGCGACGCACTGAGAATCAACAACAACAGCGGACACAGAGCCAAGGCCAGAAAGGCCAGCAGAATTTTACGATGGAGGGTCATTTTAAACATTTTGTGAGTATAACAGGACCGCTGCCAGAAAGCCAACGACCCACCGGCCACCATTAAAAGGTTGTGCCAACATCTCCCACATCACGCCAAAACGATACAACCGTGCCTCATTGTGATCCAGCTCATCAACCAGCAACCAGCGCGGGCAAACACCATCAACAAGCCAACGCACTCCCTAACATCTCGATATTATTTGTATAATTTTAAAGCATCAATTCCCCCTACCCGTTGGCAACAACCTTGCAATCCCACGGAGGTCAACAATGACCTTTTGCGCCACGTTTCAAGAAAGCGGATACAAACTTATGTGCAAAAAAATCTTTATCGCTGCAACCGGCCAGCACTGCGGTAAGACAACCATCAGCCTGTCCCTCATGCACCTGGCAGCCAAACGCTACCAGCGCGTTGGTTTCATTAAACCATTGGGACCCAAACCGATCATGTATCAGGGCCGGATCATGGACAAAGATGCCGCTCTCACCGCTGAGGTGTGTCATCTGAATGAAGATCTTGAATATATGTCACCGGTGGTTCTCCAGCGCGGCACCACAAAAGGTGTCCTCAGCGGCAAAATCTGTGCTGAGGCGCTGTGTGAGCAGATGGTCAAGGCCACCTGCGAGCTGGAAAAACGTTGCGATTTTCTGATTATCGAAGGGGCCGGACATGGCGGCGTCGGTTCGGTGGTCGGTCTGAATAATGCCAGCGTCGCCCGTATCCTCGGTGCGCCGGTACTGATGATCGCCGGCGGCGGCATCGGTAACGTCATCGACAGCGTCAACCTGAATCTGGCACTGTATGAACGCGAAGGCGCAGAAGTTAAAATGTTGCTGGCCAATAAACTGATCGCTGCAAAACGTCAGGAAAATCTTGATTATCTACAACGGGCCTTTGCCGATTATCCGATACAGATCGCCGGTGGTTTCAACTTTTCGCCGATTCTCGCCAATCCGACCTTAGGGCGGATTTCACGGTTACTCAGCTCCCCGCTGAACGGCGATCAGCAACAGATCCACCGCATCATCAACACAGTACAGTTGGGATCAGCCTCCTCGCAACGGGTCGCCGACCTGTTGCAAGACTCAACCCTGCTGATTGTTACCAGCAGCCGTGATGAATTGTTAGTGATGTTATCATCACTCTACCACTTGCCGGAATACCGGAAAAAACTAGCCGGCCTGGTGATCCCCGGCAGGACTAAAATGTCGAAAATAACCCAACAGATTCTCGACGACAGCGGCATCCCCTATTTTCGCACCCCCGGCACTACCGACGCAACCTTTTCGGCGATCAATGATGACGTGTCAAAAATCACTGCTCAGGATGAAGAGAAGATCACCCTGTTGCACGCCCTGTCGGAAACTGAGCTGGACTTTGACGCCATCGACAGCTGTCTCAACCCACCTGCAACAACATCGTTAGCTGTCGGCTTCGCATAAATACAAAAAGATTTATCCTCGTATTGTCCTTGGCCCCCAACTCGGCTCCTCCGGTTGGGGGTATTTTTTATCCGCACAACAGCCATTAAAATAGCTTTACCTCATACTAACTCGTTTATTTCTGTGACAAACATCCCCGATCTGGTATAGTGTATCGATTGACAGCAAACAAGGTCGTGAGCCAGAAACTATTACTGCTGTCACGTTGTTCCATAAGAACGATCTTTGATTTTTTACCGGTGCTTCGCGCAATAATCGCCCTAGAGCGACTCGCAACGGAACCGTTGACGTTAGCATTCAACTGCTGATTATATCCAATCCCATGACGATCCCATGACGATCCCATGACGATCCCATGACGATCCCATGACGATCCCATGACGATCCCATGACGATCCCATGACGATCCCATGACGATCCCATGA
>JAGGYC010000016.1 GCA_021162745.1 Desulfuromonas sp.
CAAGTTTATACTCAAGTTGCAACAATTGGAAGCAGGAAAATTACGGCAACCCGCCCTTCTTTTTTACTTTGAGCATAAGTTGCGAACAACGATGTCGCCACTATACTGTTTACGCAAACCATTGACACCAACGGACCAACAAGGAGAAAAACATGATTCCCGAAACCTTTAAAGCGATGATCGTCGAACAAACTGAACCGAAAAAATTCAGCCGCACCATCGGTGAAAAAGCCATGGCTGACCTCCCTGAAGGGGATCTGCTGGTCAAAGTGCACTATTCTTCACTTAACTTTAAAGACGCATTGTCGGCCACCGGCAACCCCGGAGTGACACGTAAATTCCCCCATACCCCGGGCATTGACGCCGCCGGTGAAGTGGTGCAGTGCGACAGCGGCGCTTTTGCTGTCGGCGACCAAGTGATTGTCACCAGCTACGACCTGGGGATGAACACCGCCGGTGGCTATGGTGAGTATATCCGCGTACCATCCAAGTGGGCACTGAAACTGCCTCAGGGTTTAACCCTGCGCGAAAGCATGATCTACGGCACAGCGGGGCTGACGGCAGCGCTGTCGGTGCTGCGTCTGGAACAGGGTGGTGTAAAACCAGAGGACGGCGACATTCTGGTAAACGGTGCCACCGGCGGCGTCGGCAGTATTGCCGTTTCCATCCTGGCCAAGGCCGGCTATCGGGTGGTGGCTGCTACCGGCAAACCGGAGCAGGCGCAGTTCCTCACCGATCTCGGTGCGGCAGAGATCATCAGTCGTGAGGAGGTGGTCAAAGGATCTGAACGACCGATGATGAAGGAGCGCTGGGCCGGGGTGATCGACGTCGCCGGTGGTGAACCGCTGGCAGCGGCGATCAAGTCGACCCGCTACGGCGGTGTCGTCACCTGCTGCGGCCTGGTGGCGTCGATGGAGCTGAATCTCAACGTCTTTCCATTCATTCTGCGCGGGGTCAGCCTGATCGGCATCGACTCGGCGGAATGCCCGATGTCCTACCGCACCCAGACCTGGGCACGACTGGCCGGCGACTGGAAACTGGATAATCTGGAAGAGACGGTCACCGAGGTAACTCTGGAGGGGCTGGAGGAAAAAATCTTCGCTATCCTCAAGGGTCAGGTGAGTGGTCGCACCCTAGTCAATCTCCAGAGCTAGGAGCCTGTCGGGCAGCAACGAACCCCTGCAGTCTGAGTATGCATTTTAAAACAATGGCGGCCCGACTCAACCATAAGAGCACAAATAACAACACCATGACTGTGCATTTACACAGAAACAAACCGTCAATCAAGAGACAGACAAATGCGAATCTGCCCGTATTCACAACGGCTCCTCTTTGTTAGAGTGCCAAACATCAAGACTTGTTGTGGCAGACGAGGCTTGACTCTCCTTTCTTCTGAATAGATCCAAAATTCAAAGCCGGTTCGGTTACCTCCCCGAACCGGCTTTGTTGTGGAAAGCGAGAACATACCCCTTAACAATGGCAGCCCTGCATTGATGTCCAGCGATTATATTGGACATGTCGTGGCATGGCTGTTATTATACTTTTTTTCCTTGGTGCCCATCGGTCGGCACCTGTTGTGCCTCGGTAGTTTCTTTTCGACATTCCCCAGACACCACGTTTAAGTGTTACCAGCCTAAGACCGTTCCTGTGCTCAATAACAACAATATTGGCACTGGATAGGCCGGTTTCCATTCTGGAGTTCTATTTTTTCATGACGTTTGACAACCTCGGCCTGTCGGCCGAACTGCTTCGTGCTGTATCCGAACAAGGCTACAGTGTACCCACCCCTATTCAAGCCAAAGCCATCCCCGTTGTCCTCGAAGGACGCGACATCTTAGCTGGAGCACAAACAGGCACCGGTAAAACCGCCGGTTTCACCCTGCCCCTGCTACAGCTGATGAATGCTGAAAAACCCGCCAGCGGTAAACGACCCGTGCGTGCCCTGATACTGACACCAACCCGTGAGCTTGCTGCTCAGGTCGGTGAAAGCGTGAGCTGCTACGGCAAATACCTGCCCATAAGTTCAACGGTGATCTTCGGTGGTGTCAATATCCGCCCCCAGATCTCTGCGTTGCGTAAAGGTGTCGATATTCTGGTGGCAACACCAGGACGCCTGCTCGACCATGTCAGCCAAAAAACATTGGACCTGTCTCAGGTCGAGTTCCTGATCCTCGACGAAGCGGATCGCATGCTCGACATGGGCTTTATCCATGACATCCGCAAGGTGTTGGCGCTGCTGCCTAAAAAGCGCCAGAACCTGCTGTTCTCGGCCACTTTTTCCAACGAGATTAAACGGCTGGCTGATGGCCTGCTTAACGCACCCACCCTGATCGAAGTAGCACGGCGTAACACCGCTGCAGAGAGTGTCGCCCAACTGGTGCATCAGGTGGATAAAAAACGGAAACGGGAGCTGTTATCATTTTTGATCGGCTCGAAAAACTGGCGACAGGTACTGGTGTTTACCCGCACCAAGCACGGTGCCAACCGTCTCTCCCAGCAGTTAGAGAAAGACGGCATCAGTTCCGCCGCCATCCACGGCAACAAGAGTCAGGGCGCACGCACCCGGGCACTGGCCAACTTTAAAAAGGGCGAGGTACGCGTGTTGGTTGCTACCGACATTGCCGCCCGTGGTCTCGATATTGATCAATTGCCTCACGTCGTCAACTACGAGCTGCCCAACGTGTCGGAAGACTATATCCACCGCATCGGTCGCACCGGTCGCGCCGGCAATGAAGGCCAGGCTGTATCGTTGGTGTGTGTTGATGAGTTGAAACTTCTCAAAGATATCGAGCGGTTACTCAAGCGCGAAATACCCAAAGAGGTGATCGAAGGCTTTGAACCGGACCTTAGTCTGCCCGCTGAACCGATCAAAAATGGTCGACAGAGTCGCGGTGGCGGTAACAAGCCCAATCAAAATCAACGCCAGAACCGTGGTGGGGCGAAACCGGGCAATCGCCGCTGGAGTGGTCAGAAGAGATCTTCTGGGGCAAGAACCTCTGGGGCAAAATAATGCTATCCATGAATTAAGCTCATAAAAAAACCGCGAGGATATCCTCGTGGTTTTTCTTTTTTTTCAGCAGACGGTGGGCTTTAAAAACCACCGCAAGCCATTACCCCAACAGCGACGCCATCCCAATTCCCCTGCATCAGGATAAGATCTCTTCCGCTTCCTCAACCTCTTTGAGGCCATGCATAATTTTTTAACAATGTGGACGATACTGAAGAACACAATACCGTGATGTGCTGCAAGGTGGAATTCTTCGAATTTTTTCCATGTTTCATAGCCCGCTGTCATCAACAACACCAGACCACTCAGCAGGTTGAGGTAAGGGCTTTCGACAATTTTTTTCAGCATAATTGTATCCTTGGCGTTCCTGTTGGCAGAAAAATATAAAACCGTCGTAAAACCTGCTACATTATACGCCAGATTCCATGAATAAAAAAACGTACCTCCAATGTTGTTTATGCCCCACAGCTCAGGAGTTGAAGAATGAAACCTGTCAGCAATCGGCTTCTGGCGTTCATAACTCTTTGCTGGTTATTCTCAACCAGTACTGTCGCCCAGGGCTCGACAAACGACTTCGAGCTGTGGCTGAAAGCGTTTCGCGTTGAAGCCCGCGCTGCCGGGATTTCACCAGCGACACTACACACCGCTCTGGCAAGGGTCAATCAGCTACAACCCAAGGTGATCAGTCTGGATCGCAAACAGCCGGAACGGCTCCAGAGCCTGAAGCAATATATTGAGACCCGGATATGTAAAACACGGATTGCCATTGGCCGCAAAATGATGGATCGTTACCCAACCTGGCTGGGACGAGTGGAACGAAAGTACGGCGTACAAAAACGCTTTATCGTTGCCCTGTGGGGGATCGAAACAAATTATGGTACCTACACCGGCGGCTTCCCGGTCATTCAATCGCTGATGACCCTGGCTTATGATAGCCGCCGCAGCACTTATTTCCGCAGAGAACTGCTCAACGCCCTGCACATCATTGATGCCGGCCATGTCGGCGTTTCCCGAATGAAAGGTTCCTGGGCCGGAGCTATGGGCCAATGCCAGTTTATGCCCTCCTCGTTTCTCCACTACGCCGCCGATGGCAACGGCGACAACCAGATCGACATCTGGGGCACCATCCCCGACGTGCTGGCCTCAACGGCCAATTACCTGAGAACAGTCGGCTGGAAGGATGACCAGACCTGGGGCCGCCCGGTCACGGTGCCGGAAACATTGGATTCATCGCTACTCGGACTGGGCACCCGCCTGCCCCTTTCACGCTGGCAGGCCCTCGGCGTGCGGCGCAGCAACGGCAGTACCCTGCCGCGCCGAGAACTTGAGGCTTCGCTATTGATGCCGGATGGCCGCAGTGGACCGGGCTATCTGGTGTATGACAATTTTCGCGCCCTGCTGGCGTGGAATCGATCCAACGCCTTTGCCATTGCCGTGGGAACGCTTTCGGATCGCATTGCCGAGGAACAGAAGTAAAAAAACTCAAATTGCGTCTATTCTGTGCGGCGTCGGCAACTACTCCGCTTGCTCCTGCTCGACTAATTCGGCATACTGCTTGATAATCTCTTTAAGCCAGTTGATCTCATCAGGGACAAATTGCTTCTGATAATCGGTGCCCATGTTCAACGCCCAATGCAATTGCGGTGGCGTCATCTGCACAATCACATCACCAGCGACAACCACATAGCTGACTTCTTCATTGGCCCAGGCGACAAGACGTTCCTCGCTTTCAAACAGCATCAGATATTCCGCATCATCAGCTTCAAGAATCAATGGAACAATATCGTCATTGTCTTTCAAATCCTGCTGGCCAACCGCCGCACCCTGATCATGAACCGGAATATAAAACTTTGAATTCAACACCAGGTCATAATAGGGGGCTTGATCTTTCTCGTCCTGCATGTACAGGTCAAGAGCCTTATCCAATTCTGTCATGAAAACTTCCTTCTCAAGGGGAAACAACGGATGGCGTCGTCAATCGACCCAATTCACAACGGAATGAATCCGCTAAGCCTGAACATAAATGATGACGCCCCCGATACCTACCAAAACGCCGCCGTTTATGCCAGGTTAAATTATTTACACAGCGACAAAACCCCGTGTCCACATCCACTACAGTTCTTTCAGTGCCGAACTGTTCGTTACAATGCTTTGCTCAATTATGCAGCTAAACACAGCGGTTTCGCCTGCTCAAAACCATCCTTAAATATTAGCGCCTTCCCCCTGTCAACTGTCTCTTTTGCTGATCGCTGCCGATAACGCGGTTTTTTTCGCCAAGTCCCCTGTTGCTGCGCGACGGTCCCACATGGCCACAAATGGCCAATTCCGTTTCAAGAATGGCGAATAGCCGCCAACAATAACCGGACAGTTACTTTCACATCTGACGACTAACGGTTAGAACTATGCCGGAAAACAGACACTTAGCATTTGTTTTCAAAAAATGGCGTCTTTTTTGCATCCACAACAGTAAACCCAATAAAACATTGTTTCATTTATTTGGCAGCGAAAAGAATGAATGCTGTCACTGCTTTTGTTGTCTGCATTTTTTTATGAAAGGCGTCTTCATGTTTGACAAGATTGACCGTTATCTCGAAGTGTTCAGCACTTTGATTATGATGGTAACCATGGGTACAGCAACCCTCGTTGCCTTTATCAATGTGGTGTTACGCTATCTGTTTAACGCTTCGCTGACCTGGGCCGGGGAACTGACCTCCTACCTCTTTATCTGGAGTGCCCTGTTCGGAGCAGCCTACGGCTTTAAAATCGGCATGCATCTCGGGGTAACGATCGTTATTCAGAAACTTCCGCCCAAAGTGGCCAAGTGGGTTCTGTCGTGCAGTTTGACCATCATCTTAGGTTATCTGATCTGCCTGATCGTCTGGGGATACGACTTCGTCATGTTTAATCACATGATGGGGATGGTTTCCGTCGACCTACAGGTTTCTTACTGGATTATTTATCTGTGCGTTCCCATCGCCATGTCGATTGCGGCCTATCAGGTGTTATTGAAATTGATTAAAACAGTGCGTGTTCCTGCTGATGAATTCAGTTACGACATGGTTATGAAGGAGCATTCCTGATGTCAATTGCGATCTTATTTACTGCGTTATTCAGTTTATTGTTGATGGGAGTGCCCATTGCTGTAGCACTGGGCCTTTCAACCACGATTGTCATTTTGCTGTTTACGGATCAGCCGACGCTGATCATCGCCCAGCAGATGTTTACGTCGCTGGACAAGTTTGCCCTGATGGCAATCCCTCTTTTTATTCTGGCGGGGAATTTCCTCTCCCAGGGTGGAGCAGCACGGCGGATTATCCGCTTTGCCCGTTCCATTGTCGGCCACCTCCCCGGTGGGTTACCCATGTCGGCCATCTTTGCCTGCATCATCTTTGCTGCAGTCAGTGGTTCTTCTCCGGCAACAGTTGCGGCCATCGGCTCAATCATGATCGGTGCCATCGAAGATGACGGCTACAGTTCCTCGTTTTCCATCGGTTCGATTGTCTGTTCCGGCTCTCTGGGGATCTTGATTCCCCCTTCCATCGTCTTGATTGTCTACGGTGTTACCGTCGATCAATCGATCGGCAAGCTGTTTATGGCCGGTGTCGTTCCCGGCATCATACTTGGTTTGGCTTTGATGGTGGTAACCTATCTGGCTGCAGTTCGTAGTGGCTTTAAAAAAACGCAGCGAGCTCCAATGTCAGAAGTCTGGGCTTCGTTCAAGGAAGCTTCCTGGGGTTTGCTGGTGGTCATCATCATCATCGGGGGTATCTACGGCGGTCTCTTTACCCCGACAGAGGCGGCAGCCGTCTCAGCAGTTTACGGTTTTATCGTCGTTAAATTTATCTACAAAGATCTGCAATGGAACCAGATCCCCGATGTCATCAAGGCATCGGCTTCAACGGCAGCCATGATCATGTTCATTATTGCCAATGCCATGCTTTTTGCCTATCTACTGACGATTGAGCAGATTCCACAGCAATTGGCCGCGTGGATTATCGACATGAACCTGAATAAAATCATGTTCCTGATGCTGGTCAATGTGATGTTGCTGGTTGCCGGAAACTTTATGGAGCCCTCAAGCCTGATCATGATCATTGCTCCGCTGATTTTCCCGGTGGCCATGCAGTTAGGTATTGATCCGATTCACCTCGGTATCATCATCACGGTCAATATGGAGGTCGGCATGTTGACGCCGCCCGTCGGCCTCAACCTGTTTGTCGCCAGCGGCATATCCGGTCGAAGTCTCGGCGAGGTCGTCCACGCCTCGATCCCGTGGTTCTTTGTTCTGCTGGTCGGATTGCTGCTTATCACCTATATTCCGGCAATTTCTCTGTGGTTGCCGAACTTGATGTACGGAAGTTAAATTATTTATTGGCGGGCACATCACCCGTCCCTGTTTGCCGGTTATGACCGGCTCTTGCAAAGGAGAAATTTATGCGTAAGTTTAGTCTGATTGTTGCGGCTCTGTTGGTTGCTGCTCTGGCAACACCGGTTCTGGCCGGTCCAATTGTATTGAAGTTTAGCCATGTTGTTGCTGTAGACACCCCTAAAGGACAAGCAGCGGAGTATTTTAAAAAGCTGGTGGAAGAACGTTCCCACGGTGAAATCAAGGTTGAGGTTTATCCTAACTCGTCTCTGTTCAACGACAAGGATGTTATGATCCCATTGATGACCAACTCGGTACAGATGGCGGCACCAAGCTTTTCAAAATTCACCAAGTTTGCACCTCAGGTTCAACTGTTTGACCTGCCGTTCCTGTTCAATGATTCCGACCACCTGCACAGGGTGTGTACCGGTGAAGTGGGTCAGAAAATTCTTAACGTTGTCGGCAAAAAAGGTCTAGTTGGTCTTTCATTCTGGGATAACGGCTTCAAGCAGTTGTCAGCCAACAAGCCGATACTGAATCCTGAAGATGCTGCCGGTGTCAAGTTCCGTATCATGTCATCAAAGGTTCTCGAAGAGCAGTTCCATGCCGTTCATGCCAATCCTCAGGTTCTGCCGTTCTCAGAGGTCTACAGCGCCCTGCAACAAGGGGTTGTTGACGCCTGCGAAAATCCGCTGTCCAACTTTTACACCAAGAAATTCTTTGAAGTACAAAAAGATCTGACTCTGTCCAACCATGGCTACTTGGGCTATCTGGTTGTCACCAACAAGATTTTCTGGAACAAACTGTCGGACACACAAAAAGAAGTTATCAAGACAGCCATGGCTGAAGCCACCGTCTATGGCAACGATCTCGCTCTGAAAATGGCTGACTCCTACCTGCAAAAGGTCAAGGATTCCGGCAAGACAACCGTTCATACCCTGACGGCTGACCAGCGCCTGGCGTGGAAAACCCAGATGTTAACGATCTATCCGAAGTTCTACAATGTCATTGGTAAAGACCTTATCGACGGCGCTCTTGCCAATTAATTAAACCTGTTCCGGGCAAGGGGCCGCAAGAAGTTATGGCCTCTTGCCCGGAAAAATACACTCTTCTCTAAGTTATCTGTTTATTGGAGATCCGGTGGTTCAAACTGTCGCGCAGGAGTATTTCCATGTTGCCACACTATCAACGCATTCTTGTCCCCATGGACCTGAGTCTGAACTCTATTCAGGCCTTTAAACACGCTATTATGCTGGCTCGTCACAATGATTCCCGCTTACACCTGTTGCATGTAATTCCCGAAGTAGACGCTGCCATGCGCAGCTATATTGAGGCGATGCTTGTCAAGGGGAGTCTTGATCGATTCGAACATGACCATGAAGAAAAAGCCATAAAAACGCTGCAACAGAAACTGAAAGACTTTGCCGCGCAAGAGCTTACTGATCATCCCGAAGATTTTGAGCGAATTGACAGTTTCGAAGTGCTTCACGGTAATCCGATTACGCGGATACTCCAGGTGGCAGATCGGATCGAAGCCGATATGGTTGTCATGGGTGCCCACTCTAAGGGCGAGATTCACTATCCTTTCCTCGGTCATACGGCAGAAAAGGTTTTACGTAAATCAATGCGCCCGGTCATGATCATCCCGACCACCTGACAGGCAAAATGGCAGCCCGTTTTCCATTGAAAAAGCCACCGTTACGGTGGCTTTTTTATGGCTAACCCTTTTCTACCCCCTACAACGATCAAACCGCGTGGGCAATGGTTTCACCAACCTTGACCAACGTCTCAATGCCCTTGCGGCTATTCTCCAGCAGATCAGTGTCAAATTCGATGATATCTTTCTGAAACACCAGCACAACCGTCGAGCCACCAAAATCGAAATAACCCTTTTCCTGCATTTTCTCGACCTTCGTTCCAGAAAAGGTCTGATGGATACCGGCCACGCCAAAGGCCCCCACCTCCATAAACGCAACACGGCCAAACATTTCGGTGTCAATCAAGGTATAAGAGCGCTTATTGAGGCAAAAAATTTGTTCTTTGGAATTTAGAGCAACGGGGTTGACCGAATGGTACTGCCCTTTCACCCGCACCTGCTCCACCACCGTGCCGGCACAGGGAAAGTGGTAACGGTGGTAATCGGCAGGGCACAATCGCACCACGGCCACCTTACCACCATTGAAATCATCGATTTCACAGTCGAACAGGTTGTGCAGACTATCTTCAATACCCTTCACCTGCACACGGGTATCACTGGCAGTAACGCCAACATCGTTATATACCAGCAACCGACCATCGGCAGGGCTCAAAAAACAGCTGTCGTCGGTTGAAAACGGACGAGCACCATCTTTCAGCTTGCGGGTAAAAAAGTCATTAAAACTACTAAACTGCTCTTGCGGTTTAGCAAACTCACCCGTATCAATGTTGAGATCAGCAATGGTCTGGGCGATTTTACCTTTCGACAAAGGGGAATCAAAATACCAGCCCAACAGATGACTGAGCAACGAAGAGCCGAAAATAAAAGGGGAAAACAGTTGGCCGCTCATGGCCTGGTAGGCCCACTTAATCGCAGCATCACCCATAACCGTCTCGCGACAAAGCTCTCCCGTCGCGCGGTCATAATATTCAATTATGTCCAATTGTTTTGACATCAAACAAGTCCTTTATCATCCAAGCAAACAGGTCTGTCATTCGATTTATCGTGCCATGAGGCGACGCGGCGCAGCAACAAAAATAATCCA
>JAGGYC010000101.1 GCA_021162745.1 Desulfuromonas sp.
ATTTGATGATTTGCCGCAGTGTGTCATTGTTGGCACACGGTGTCAAGGGGAGGGGGCTGCGTTGGTTGCGTATCCCCTGCCGCGGTTTTCGCTGTTAACCCAACCGGATCAACTGCGAATACGCTTTGGATCGTAAACGCACCGATCTTGTCCTCAAGTGGCCTCTGGATGAAGGGCAGGGGTTCTTCGGCCCGGTGCAGCGCATTATCAACTAAAAAGTGCAAAGCACAGGGGTCAGGGCAAAGCACAGGGGGGGGGGCAGGCTTGACAAACGGACTTCTTTGCGAGTTTCTCCGTTTGTCAGATGAAAAATAGGGACGCTTCCCATATTAGAACAGGGAGAGTTGGAGTCCATTCTCGTTGGTTTCTGAAAAAATTGTTTCCTGCACCAATCGAGCAATAAGAACGCCAACCCTTCGGGGGGATTCAATCGGTGGATTTGTGGCTGTTGTTTTGTTATTGGTGCGCAAGCGGTGGCTGTTTGCACACTCTGCGTGGCCCGTTTAAAATGTTGCGGGAAATGATTTATCCATCAGAAAATTTTCTGTTTATGCTATATGTAGCTTTCCATGATTGACTAACACGGATACCTTTCGAAAAAGCTCATCGGATGATGGTAACATTATGGAAAACCCAAAAGAGATACGCTGGAAACAACGATTTATCAATTTTGAAAAATCTTTCAAATTACTGGAAAGAACATTAGCCATACCCGATCCTTCGGAAGCGGAAAAGGGCGGTGTTATCCAGTTCTACGAAGTCTGCTTTGAACTGTGCTGGAAAATACTGAAAGACTATATAGAAAGTGAAGGGTATATAGCTACAAGTCCCAGGCAAACCATAAAACAGGCTTTCCAGATGGAAATTATAGCGAATGGTGAATTGTGGCTATCAGCCCTGGAAGACAGAAATTTGACCTCGCATACTTACGACGAAAGCACAACGGATGCGATTATCAACAAGATAAGACGGGATTATTTCAATATCATCTCCGAGCTGTACACTTTTTTCAGGAAAGAAAATGGGTAATAGCTTTGGCATATCCGATAAAAGCTATAATTTGATTCTGGAAAGTATTGCTTCCTTTCCAGCCATTGAAAAAGCCGTAATTTTTGGTTCAAGAGCAATGGGGAACTACAAACGAGGGTCCGATATCGACATTGCCATTCTGGGCAAAAAAATCGACTTCAACACAACCTCTCGCCTCCACGGGAAACTGAACGAAGAGCTGCCAATCCCTTATTTTATTGATGTGGTTGATTTTAATACAATTAATGTTGATGAGTTTAAGACGCATATCATAAATGAGGGCAAGGTGATTTTCGAAAGAAGACAATCGTAAAGCAAACAGGTCAAGTCTACGGTTGACTTTATGCTATATGGAAAAAGCAGTGGTTTTACCATAGATAAATTTGTTACCGATTTATCGTTTGACAAGTAAACGGGAGTATTAAATACTCATCCCAACACACCCGCCACGCCTCTCAATGATGCGCACCCCGGCGGGTATTTTTATGTCTACGCCCAGGATTTACGCCCCTGCTTTCGTCTTGATGTTCAACTGGAATTTTGCCATCTCTTGGTGAAAGTGTTGATTATGAGTGGTTGGATGCTCCGCTCATTGATGATGAGTGGAATGGTAGCTCCTGTGGAGCATAGATTTGAAATTTGGCTTATTCAGCTGGATCCGACTCAAGGGAGTGAAATCAGGAAAACCAGATGCTGTGTAATGCTTTCCACTGATGAGATGATCTCGTTAAAAACGGTGATTATTGAGTCCCATGACGTCAAAATTTTTTGATTTTCCAACGAGAATCCCTTGCATGTTTAAGGGCAAAACAGGACAGATCTTATTCGATCAAATGCGGGCAGTTGATAAATGTAGACTGATCAACAAGCTCGGTGTTTTACCTGAACGCACACAGGTCGATATGATTCAATGTTTGCAAGAGCTGTTTTCTATGTGAGTGAATCTGGCCAGGTCAAATGCTCATGGAGTCAGGAGATCCCACCAAGATTTAATTCGCCGCTGCGATGGCAGGCGACAACGTGTTGATCGGCAATTTCCAGCAATGCCGGGGGTTGTTGTCGGCAGATTGAGATGGCATAGGGGCAGCGCGGATGAAACGGGCAGCCGGGGGGCGGATCGAGGGGCGACGGCACTTCACCTTGAGGCAGACGATGGGCGGTACGTGTCGGGTCGGCAACGGGCAATGCCTGCAGAAGGGCTTCGCTGTAGGGGTGGGCGGGTTGGCGATAAAATTGTTCGACCGGTGCCTGTTCGACGATTTGTCCCAGATACATGACGGCAACTTGATCACAGAGATGCTCGACAACGGACAGATCATGGGAAATGAACAGGTAGGTTAAGCCAAATTCTTCCTGTAATGAGTCCAGCAGGTTGATGATCTGGGCTTGAATCGACAGGTCGAGAGCCGAAACCGGTTCGTCGGCGATAATGAGTTCCGGTTGCAGGGCCAATGCGCGGGCAATACCAATGCGCTGTCGTTGTCCGCCGGAGAATTCATGGGGGTAGCGTTGCCCATGCCACGGTTCCAGGCCCACTTTTTCAAGCAGTGATGCCACTTTGTCCCGGCGTTGCTGCTGGTTGAGCTTGGTATGAATGGCAAAGGGTTCGTTGAGGATGGCGTTCACGGTCATGCGTGGGTTGAGCGACGCGTAGGGATCTTGAAAGATCATCTGCATCTGGCTGCGCAAGGGGCGCCATTGGCGCGCGTTGAGCTGGCTCAGTTCTTGGTCACGAAACCGGATCGAGCCGGAATCGGGACGAAGCAGTCCCATAATCAGCTTGCTGATGGTTGACTTGCCGCAGCCCGATTCGCCAACCAAGCCCAGGGTTTGCCCTTTGTTCAACGTGAGGGAGACTCCGGCGACTGCGGGTAACATGCTGTGCGAAAAACCGCGCTTCCCTCCGGCAACCCGAAAACTTTTATGGAGATCTTTCAGCTCAAGCAATGGTGTCATGCTAAGTGTCCTGTCAAATCTAAAAATTGGAGTCAGCACTGTCCGCTATCAAGCGACATGTACTGCTGTTCATGATGGAATATCATCAATCAAATACGTGCGGGCCGCAAAAGATCAGGCCCGCCCCGCAGTTCGGCTAGATACGCAATCCGCACACAGAATCCGTTAGCTCCGCCGTTAGTTA
>JAGGYC010000090.1 GCA_021162745.1 Desulfuromonas sp.
AAAAAACGTTGCGACAAGTGTCCAAGGCAATCCGACTGCCCGGTGAAGCGAAAGAAAAACAGCATCACCCTCGGTTATGACGCCAAGGCACTACGTCTGGCCCGGCGCAGAGCCACGGAGAAGACGGTCGCTTTCCGTGAAGAATATCGCTATCGAGCCGGAATCGAAGCGACCAATTCCGATCTGGATCGTCTTAGCGGCATCAAGCATCTTCGAGTCCGGGGGATGATCGCGGTACGTGTGGCGGCAACACTTAAAGCCACCGGTTTGAACATACTGCGTGCAACTGCGTTCCAATTCAGAGGAAGAACCGGATGCGCAAGTTAAACTTCAAGGGTGACTATTCAGCACAACTGTAGGTGCGCTGGCGACGCCCATGAAAAGGGCATCTTCCCGGATGGCGGCAGTTAAGTACCTATGGATGCCACACGTCATACAGACAACGTTCCTTAGAATGGACGTTGCCAGCGTATCGACATTGTCTCGCGTCAACCACCATGTCCGGTGTGACGATATCACAACCGAATAATCAACCCACCGACATATTCCGCCGTCAGCTCAGTCGGTTGCAGCTCACAGAGTTCATGCTGCCAGATATCAAGACAGAAGCCGGCAAAACCGCCGGTTCCCGGTGCCTGTTGTTCCAGCCAACGCTGGGTTTGCTCTCGCAACGCAACAAGCCCTTCACCATCCTGATTAATTTTGTTCTGTAGCGTCAACAACTCCTGCACCGGGAATGGCTGCGGGTCAAAATCACGCCCCATCAGGCGATTGGCCAAAGCAGTCAGGAACAACTCCGACAATGTTACCTCGTTACCATGGTCAGGAAAACACCCCTGCAGGTCCAGCTGCTCAAGCTGCGGCAGATCAAAAAGACCCTGAGGCCCAAACAGATTGTGCAACCCTTCGATACACTCCAGCTCAGCCTGTACCATCACCAGTTCGGCCCAGGTGAAAAATGATCGCTGATCGGCACGTGTTGCATCGTTGATACCATTGAAAAAACGGGGTTTTGGCTGACACAGGGCCGTAATTACGGCAGTATCCGGTCCATCAAGGTAGGGACCAATACTGGAGGTCTTGATCTTCTCAGCCCGCTGTCGCAGTTCGACGGTCAGACTGAAGCCCAACTGATACAGTGACTGCAGATAGACGCTGCGAAACAGTTGCGCAGCCTGCTCAACATCGGAACCGGCCAGATGGCCGAGGGCGATATTCAGATAGTGATAGACATCCCCCAGGGCCTGACGGATCTCATCGGGCTCGCCATAATCGACCTGATCGGCACTCATGGCGCGATTGAGCAGGAAACTCAACTCGTGACACAGATCAGGGGTCATCCCACCGGCCATCACATCAGCCAGCAGATCGCGCGGCACAACAGTGGTGGTCATAAAACCTGGAGCCGCTGAAACCATCGTCTCGGAGCTGTAGATCCCGGCCGGTTTGAGATAATGTTCGGGGTTAAAGCTATCCGGATCAATGGTGCTGTAAAGGGATCGCGCCTCAAAACTTTCGACAAAGCCAAGATCAGCCAGACGACCACGGCGCAGGACAAAGACATCTTCTTGCAAGGCACTGTCAAACTCATGGCGCACCGCTTCCATCAGGCGTAAAAAAAATTCCTGACGCTCACGGAACAGCACATCCTGAAAGAGATCCATCACCTTAGCCACATCGGAGTTGCGATAATCACACTCGTAGACCTGATCGAAACGCTTGCGGTTCGCCATCAGATCTTCATCATCTCCGAGCGATTCCAGACCACCAGTGATGGTCAGCTGTTTTTTGACCATCATCACCAACAGCTCAAAGTCGAAGCCGTCGATCAGACGCAAGAACGCTTCCTCATCCTGGATCAACAGCAGTTGCAACCACAACAGACTGTCTTCGGCATCCAGCTCGTCCCCTTGCCAACAGTCCATGTCCACGCACAAGGTCACCTGTTCTGGGCTGGCCATGCCGATCAGATCGGGCACATCGAGGACACCCAATTCCTTGACCAGCAGAAAAAGCTCCTGCGGCGGAAGACACTGAACCAGTGCCGCACTATTCGGAGCTTCAAGCAATAACTGATATTTTTTCCGGCCACTGCTGGCCTGGATCGGCAGTAACTGTTGCTGGATTGCCTCAAGGCTGAAGAGGTCATTATCCTGTTCAGAATCAAATGTGGTCATTGTTGTCTCCTGAGATGTGTAGTTCTCACAATGTAGGCTCTTGCCCGTTGTGGGTCAAGGGAGTGATTAATCAGATAATTATTTTTGGACGCAACCAGAGACTGCCGCTATACTTTTTAAAAATGGCTGTCGGGTTACGCTTCGCTAACCCGACCTACCGGGGAGTTCTCAGAGAATCGGAAGGGAGGTAGCATGGTTCGCATCATTCTGTTGCTGGTTTTGACCATCAGTCCGTTGACCGCCCTGGCCGAAACCAGTCTGGCCAAATCCGATCTAAACAACCAACAGCTCCAGCAGCTGATCCGTCAGGTGGAAACACAGTACAATGGCGAATCAGCGCATGCCCTGACCACCATGAGCGTGTCAACGGAGAACTGGCAGCGCACCCTGAGCATGGAGTTCTGGTCCTGGCAGCGCGAGCGTTTCTTAACACGAATTCTACGCCCGGCCAAAGAAAAAGGGGTGGGTACGCTGAAAATCGATCGCGAGGTGTGGAACTACCTGCCCAAGGTGGATCGCGTCATCAAGATTCCGTCGTCGATGATGGGCGGCGCATGGATGGGCAGCCACATCACCAACGACGATCTGGTTAAATCGAGTCATGTCGACAAAGACTATCAGTTCACCCTGCTTAGTGCCGACGAGCTGAGTTACCAGATTGAATGCCTGCCGTGGCCCGACACCCCAACGGTGTGGGGAAAACTGATCTACACTATCGACCGCCCGACATTGACCCCGAAGCAGATCCGCTATTTTGACGAAGAGATGATTCTGGTGCGTACCATCTATTTTGACCAATTACAAAAAACAGGGGAACGGATCATCCCCATGCGGATGCGGGTGCAACCGGCAGACAAGCCCGGAGAACAGACGGTGCTCCACTACCAGAGCATTGAATTCGACACCGGAATTGGGCCGGCATTCTTCTCGCTACGCAACCTGAAGAAGCGTTAGTGTGATGTTGATCAAACTGGCTTTTTTCAATCTGTGGCGCAACAGCCGCCGCACCCTGCTCACCCTGTCGGCCATGGTGATTTCGGCGGCGATGCTGATCCTCGCCCTCGGTATCTTTTCCGGCATGTTTGCCGATATGCTGGCCTCCACCACTGAGCAATATCACGGCCACATCGTCATCTCAAAAAAAGGCTATCAGGACAAGCGCGACCTCTATCTCCATTTTCCGGTCACTGCCGAACCCACACAGAAACTCATGCAGACGCTTAAACAGCAAACACAGGTCCGTGGCATCTCAACCCGGCTACGCAGCTTTGGCCTGCTCAGCCATGGCAACGAAAGCCGCCCGGCAGAACTGCTGGGGGTCGAATTTGCCGCCGAGGCCGACGTCACCACCCTGCGACACAAACTGATTGCCGGACATTACCCCGATGGTAGCCGGCGCGACGAAGGGATTATCGGTTCAACACTGGCCCGACGCTTGAACATCCAACCGGGACAACAGTTGGTGTTTGTCACCCAGGCAGCCGATGGTTCCATCGGCAACGACCTGCTCCACGTCAGCGGCATCTTCACCAGCGGCGACCAGTTGCGTGACGGCAGTCTGGTACTGGTCGACCAATGCTGGCTGAGGGAACTGATGGTTCTGCCCGATGTCGTGCATGAAATTGCCCTGCGCGTTGAGCAGCCCCTGCTGGCCGCCGATCTGGCCACCCAGCTGCAAACACGGCTTGGCCCAAACTACGAAGTGCTCGACTGGGGAAAACTGTTGCCACAGATGCAGGAGGTAATCGCCTCCTATGATGTCAGTCGCATGATTTTGGTGCTGATCCTCTATTCCGCAGCTGGTCTCGGCGTCCTCAATACCTTTTACATGTCGGTGATGGAACGCTCACACGAGTTCGGCATCCTGCTCGCTACCGGCATGCCGCCGGCGCAACTCCGCCGTCTGGTACTGTTGGAGAGTCTCATTCTCGGTCTGATTGCGACCTGCTGTGCCCTGGTGCTGGGCGGCGCCCTCACCCTGTACATGGAGCAGGTCGGTATCGACCTCAGTGACAGCATAAGTGCCGTCACCTATGCCGGTGGCACCATTGCCCCACGGCTGCGCGCCGTTCATGAATGGGGCAACTACTGGTTACCGGCTGTCTGCCTGCTGGCGGTCAGCCTGCTGGCCAGCTATTTACCGGCACGGCGTGCATCGAAGCTACAACCCGTTGATGTCATCCGGGGGCTATAAAATGGATTATCTCTCTCTGGCTTGGAAAAATCTGTGGCGGAACCGGCGCCGCACCCTGATCACCCTGCTGGCGATCAGTCTGGCATTGATGCTGACCCAGACCCTGCATAACCTGGCCATGGGATCTTATACGCAGATGATCGAGAATGGTGTCCGCTCCGGCTCAGGTCACTTTACCGTCTACCACCACGGCTATCGACAGGATCACGATGAAAAATTGGCATTCAGTTCCGGCTCGCTGATAGCCACACTGACCGACACAGCTCCAATTGAATGTGTCCTGCCGCGCATCCATCTGGGCGGCTTGGCCCAATCCAGTCATGACAGCCGGGCCGTGGCCATCATGGGGATCGACATGGCCGCCGAGGCCGCCGTCAATCCGGTACTGAAAAATCTGCCCGCGGAACAGTGGCTGCGCAAAGAACAACCACGCGATGCTCTGCTGGGTCGACGCTTGCTAGACGAACTGAAAATCCATATCGGCCAGAAACTGGTGCTCACCGTGCAGAACCGGAATGGCGATCTGGTCAGCGAACTGTTGCGGGTGCGCGGCATCATAGACAGTCGGATCAAACAGATCGACAGTTCTCTGGTGATGATCGGACTCAATAAAGCGGCAATGATAACGGAGCGACAGGGACAGATCCACGAACTGGCCCTCGTCCTCAACAACACTGAAGCCATGCCGCAACTGCTCAACACCATCAGCCCGTTGTTCAACGACAACAGCGAGCTTGAATTGGTGCCGTGGCAGGTTGCCATGCCCAATCTGGCCGATGCCATCCGCCTTGATTACGCCAGTCAGAATGTTATGCTGCTGATCATCATGCTCATCATCACCATCGGTATCGTCAATACCCTGCTGATGTCGGTGATGGAGCGGATTCACGAATTCGGCATTATGCTGGCGACGGGCATGTCGCCGTTCAAACTCTGGCAACTGGTGGTTTGCGAAGCCGCTATGCTGGGTACGACAGCCGCTCTGTTCGGCTCTGTACTCGGCAGTCTCACCACTTGGTATCTGGTCGAGGTCGGCATCGACCTCAGGGATTTCATTTCGGAAAACATGGAGTTCGGCGGTGTGGTCTTTGATCCGATTCTCCGTGCGACATGGTCTTCGGCATGGATGCTGGAGAGTGCGCTGTATATTGTGTTGCTCAGTATCGTCGCCGCCCTCTATCCGGCCTTTAAAGCGGCGCGACTGGCCCCGGTTGACGCCATGCGCCATAATTGATTTAACAACATGGAGGTCATACTAAAACCGCGCTCTTTATGTGAACCGCACCAACAGGATCCTGCATAACGGTGCCACGGAAAAAGACGATGCCTATCCTGCATGACATTAATCAAATGTAGGTCGGGCATTGTCCGACGGGTTTTCCCCGATATGGCAACAGGGTTGTATGTTACTTGATGGCGGACAATGACCGCACTACCTGACTGTCAAAAAAGTACGTCGGCTGCGGGACGAACCCCGCGAACTTTGATTCTAAGATTTTCACTGATTGTTCAATCAACAGATGAGGCCATCATGCCCTTGATCGAATTAAACCAGGTGTCCAAGATCTACACCAGCGGTAACCAACAGATCGCCGCCATCGATCATGTCGACCTCCAGATCGACGCCGGAGAGTTCTGCGTGCTGGCCGGCCCTTCCGGCAGCGGCAAAACCACCCTGCTCAACCTCATCGGCTGCCTGGATGAAGCCAGCAGCGGCACCATCATTCTCGACAACCTTGAGGTCAGTCGCCGCACCGTTCGGCAGCTGGCTGATTTTCGACTGCACAATATCGGCTTTATCTTTCAATCCTACAATCTCATCCCCGTCCTCACCGCTGAGGAAAATGCATCGTTTCCGCTGTTGCTGCAAAAAGTGGCCAAGCCTGAACGCATACAGCGGGTTGGTGAACTGTTACATGCTCTGGGCTTGCAAGGGCTGGAAAAACGACGGCCACGTGACCTGTCGGGGGGACAACAACAGCGAGTGGCCGTTGCCCGTGCCATGGCGACCAACCCTGCGGTGATCCTTGCCGATGAGCCGACCGCAAACCTTGACTCAAAAAACAGCAGCGACCTGCTACAGATGATGCGAACCCTTAATCGCAACAAAGGAACCACCTTCGTTTTCAGCTCCCATGATCCGATGGTGATCGCTATGGCTGATCGCGTTATTCAACTCCACGACGGTCGCTTGGTTTCCGATAGCCACCAAGATAGCGTCGCCTGATGCCGGCCCGCTGCCTGTCAAGCATAACGCTCTGGCTGTTATTGGTTCTCATTGCCAGTACAACCTCTGCCGGCACACTACAGGGCCATCTGAAATCGTTTTCTCAGATTCAGCAGCACCGCGTCAATGGCGCCAACGGCCAAACGGCATCGCAATGGTTATCTCTTGCCCAGTTGCGTTTACACGCCACAACACAGCTGAGCGACGCATTGATTGCCAATGTTGCGACAACCTACACCGCTCTCTACCGGCAACATCCCTACACCATCACATCGCCATCGGCCAACCAACATCTGGATCTGACCTCCACCATCGGCTGTGACCGTCACCTGCTGCGCCAACTGGAGGTTGACCGACTTAACCTCCATTGGCAATCAGATTCACATGAATTTATCATTGGCCGCCAAGCCATTGGTTTTGGCCGAATAGGCCTCTATTCGCCACTGGATATCATTGCTCCCTTTGCCCCGGCAGCGCTGATTACCGATGTCCGTCCCGGCATTGATGCTGTGCGCTGGAACTACTTTTTTTCGCCGACCGGCCAATTACAAACCCTCGCGGTGTTCGGCGAGTCCGCTACGAATCGAAGTTTTCTCGCCAGCCTTGAGACCCTGCTTGACGATGTTGACCTGCTGATCATCAGCGGAACGCTCGGACAAAGACCCATGCTTGGGCTGGGGATTGCTGGACAAGCCTTTGGCGTCGGACTCAAAGCCGAAGCGGTCTGCTACCATCACCGGCCCGCAACAACCGACAATAACGACCCTGGCAACAGGTTCACCATCGCCGCCCTCGAAGCCGATTGCCGACTCCCTTCGGGAATCTACGTCGCCATTGAGTACCTATTTAACGGCTGCGGTGAAAAGAACCCCCTGCGATACCAACAGACCCTCTCCTCCCCCTTTTATCGCGAACAGCGTGCCTATCTGCCGGCCCGCAACTATCTACTCACATCGTTGTCCTATGAAGCTCACCCTCTACTGACCGTTGCGTTGTTTTCAATCTACAATGGCGACGACCATTCATTGCTCTTCCGCCCTGAACTCGCCTTCTCGGTAAGCGACAATCTGAATCTGGAATTGAGCTACAGCCACTTTTCCGGCCATCGTTCAAAAAATTCCGTTCCAGCGAGTGAATACGGCGATCAAGGCGATGCCTTGAGCCTGCACGCCAGCTATTACTTTTAACGCTCCCCCTCACATGTCGGCATTAAAAAATATTCCCCTCCCCCGTTTTTTTTCAACAAAAACTCTCGTCTGTCCCATGGCTTGCATGATATAAATGTAGAGAAATGATGTCGCTATTGTGCAACTCTGATTAAAGCGCCTCTCCTCTCCAGCTGTGGATTTAAAACTATGCTTAGCAGTGTTCTTATTGTTGATGATTCACCTGTCGCACGCATGATCATGAAAAAATGTCTCCCCGCCAACCATGGACTTACCGTCTACGAAGCGGGGGACGGTAAACAGGGGGTTAAACAATACCTGAAACAATGTCCCGACTTGACGTTCCTGGATCTGACCATGCCGGTAATGGATGGGTTTCAGGCCTTAACCGAAATTAAAAAAAACAATCCCAAGGCGATAGTGATTGTCGTTACCGCCGATGTTCAGGAAAAAGTGTTGCAGCGTGTCGCAGCATTGGGAGCCCTGCACACCGTCAAGAAACCACCGTCAAAAGCCACGATCCTCGATGCATTACAACAAGCCACAGCGGCCCTGGAAATACAGGAGTCGTCATGAGTGACATCGTGCCAGAACTCTTTACTGACGAGGAAAAAGATATATTACAAGAGGTGATGAATATTGCCTTCGGCCAAGCCTCTGCTGATCTGGCTGAAGTGATCGACATCTTTGTCATCCTCAGTGTACCCGAGATTCATGTCCTTAAAGGGCATCAGCTTCCCGGCTATCTATGCGAAGAACTTCAATCTTCCGGTACAGTCAACATCATCGAACAGGGTTTTCTCGGCAAATTCTCCGGTCAAGCGTTATTGATTTTTCCAACAGGTGCCGAAAAAGAACTGTTAACATTATTTAACCAGGATCAGGAGTTGACAACACTGGATATTGATATCGACATCCTCGAACAGGAAACACTCGTCGAGGTTGGCAATATCCTCATCGGTGCCTGTATTGGTAAAATTGCTGAATTGCTCAGCGATGTGGTCACCTACGATCCACCACGGCTAATAGCCAAGGATTATTGCCTTGAAGACTGTCAGCAATCGCCAGTCCCTGCGGAAAGCTTCGCCATCTCTATCCGTACCGTATTCCGATTTGACCAGCAGAATGTTGAAGGTTATCTGTTCCTGATCACCAATCAACATTCCATTGACTGGCTGAAAAAAGCTCTCAGCACATTTTTGGAGTCATTCGAGTGATCTTTTCGCAAATTTTTGAAACCATCAACACCGGTCTGGTTGTCCTGGATAAGGAGATGACCGTTCGCCACTGGAACCGCTGGATGGCATTACACAGCGAGATCAGTTCTGACGAGATTACGGGCAAGAACTTGTTTGAGTTTTTTCCTGAGCTCGATCGTCCCCATTTTTTGCGTAATTGCCGTTCCGTTTTAACCTTTGGCCATTTCTGTTTTTTTTCACAGAAATTACACCAGTACCTGTTCCCAATGCTGCCCGCAGGCTCTCTCGCGGAGGAATTTCAGTTTATGCAACAGAGTTGCACCATGGGGCCTCTGCGAAACGATCACGGCGAAATTGAAAATCTCTACCTTTCCGTTCAGGATGTCAGTGAAGTGGTGTCCTACCAGAAAAAACTGGTTCACATGAATCAAATTGATCACCTTACCGGTGTGTACAACCGCAATTTCATGGAAACACAGCTGCAAAAAGAGATTGAACGCTGCCAGCGTTTTAAACATGACCTCAGCCTGCTGATGATTGATATTGATCTATTCAAAAACATTAACGACACCTATGGACACCAATGCGGCGACTTTGTACTTAAAAAAATTACTCAGCGCATTACTGATAAAATTCGTAAAACAGATTTTCTCATCCGCTACGGCGGTGACGAGTTTTGCTGCATACTCACAGAAACCCCCACCAACTCAGCATTCAAGGTTGCAGAGCAATTGCGCCAGGTTATTTGCTCTGAGCCCTTTGTTTTCAAGGAAACCAGCTTTGAAACAACCATCAGCCTTGGCGTCGCCAGCCTTAATGAAAATGATGTTGATGTCGAAAGCCTGCTCAGAAAAGCAGACACCGCTCTCTATAAGGCAAAGCAAAACGGCCGCAATACCGTGGCAAACACCACCAGATAAAAAAATCAAGCTACCGAGACTGTTACCTCTTCGATCAATTATTGACCAAAATAGTTATTTATACGCTGCCGCTGTAATGGCAGATGAACAATCAATCCTGAATTCGAATCGAACAACTCAAAGAACGTGGCATGCAAGCGACACCACGGGGTGTTGCACAATACCTGACTGAACATGCGGAGAAACTGTAAGCATACATATCATTTGCTTAAATAAAAAACGGACTGTCTCGGCAGTCCGTTTTTTATTTAACACTTTTGGCCACACCCCGTCCCTATGCTACAATTATGAAATTTAAATAACACCGGTCAGGAGTTTATATGGAACTGTTTGAAGCGATCCATAGACGTCACAGTTATCGAGGACCAATGGCAAAAGACCCGGTACCGCATGGCCATTTAGAAAAAATAGTCCAAGCTGGCATTTGCGCCCCTTCCGGCAAGAATGCCCAGACAACCGAATTTATCATCATTGATGATCCACAGTTGATCGAACAACTCAACAATCTTCACCCGGCAAACAAGGCGATGCAGCAAGCAACAGCAATGATCGCCTGTATCATCGATCAACGGCCGGAGAAAATTTATGAAGGTTATGACTTTCAGGTCGAAGACTGTGCTGCCGCGGCAGAAAACATGCTTCTCGCAATTACGGCTCTGGGCTATGCCAGCGTATGGATTGATGGATGGTTACGCATTGAAAACAGAGCAGAAACCATCAGTCAGTGGTTAAATTTACCCGATAAAAAGAAAATACAGATACTGCTACCGGTTGGACGGCCATTAGAACTATGGCCACAGAAAGAGCGCTTCCCCTTTAAACAGCGAGTACATTACAACACATATTCTCAACGTAAAGGAGTTGATAAATGAAAAGAACGCTATCCATGTTGGTCTTTGGTCTCACCCTGATGTTTATCCAACAGGCTCAAGCCGCAGAAAACATCTGGCATGTAGATTTTGACCTGGCAAAAAAGATTGCTCAACAGGAAAATAAGTCTATTTTTGCAAACTTCAGCGGTTCAGACTGGTGCCATTGGTGCAAAAAGTTGGATAAGGATATCCTCAAAACAGAGGAGTTCCAAACCTACGCTAAAGACAATCTGGTATTGCTACTTGTCGACTTCCCGAAAAGAACCAAACAGACAAAACGACAGATAGAGCACAATAGAGCCTTGGCAAATGAATTCAATGTCCGTGGATTTCCTACGGTGATTCTGCTTAAAGCAAACGGCACTCTAATTTCTGTTACCGGTTACCGCTACGGTGGGCCGAAAGCCTATGTCGAGCATATTGAGAAGTTGATTAAGGATTAAGTTCTGGCAAAAAAAAGACAAAAAAAGAGAAGTGGATAACCACTTCTCTTTTTTTGTATGGCGGGGCTGACGGGACTCGAACCCGCGACCTCCGGCGTGACAGGCCGATGTTGTAACCGACTCTACTACAGCCCCTTGGTATATGGTGGGCGAAACAGGGCTCGAACCTGTGACCCTCGGTGTGTAAGACCGATGCTCTCCCAGCTGAGCTATTCGCCCATATCTAACGTGCTTAACGAATGGCGGGGCTGACGGGACTCGAACCCGCGACCTCCGGCGTGACAGGCCGATGTTGTAACCAACTCTACTACAGCCCCACTCGTTCAACGCGCTGAAAACTACCAAATTAACCTAACGATGTAAAGAACTTATTACACCTTTATCCGTTTTTTTTTCAGACCTAATTTACAGCGTCTTTAAGCGCCTTACCTGCTTTAAATTTAGGTACTTTTGCTGCAGGGATATTGATCGCGGCACCAGTTTGAGGATTCTTGCCAACACGTGCTGCACGGTCACCAACACTGAAAGTACCAAAGCCAACCATAGCAATTTTATCGCCAGCTTTCAAAGCTTCTGTAATGGTATCGACAAAAGCTTTCAGAGCCTTCTCAGAATCAGACTTGCTCAGTTCGGATTTCTCAGCAATAGCATTTACGAGTTCGGTTTTAGTCACAGCTAACCTCCTAGTTTTCAATAAGTTTTGCGTTGTTGAAACGCGCCAGTTATAACAGAGTTCAAAAGAGATCACAAGGATAAATCATCTTAATAATCTGGCGGATATTATTAATTTATCCGTCGACGAAAATCTCTGTCTCTATTTTTTTCTCGCACGGCTGATTAAGCAACGCTTGTGCCAATACTTGGTCCATATTCTCAACACAGTGGACAACCAACCCTTTTTTAAGGTTGGCCGGGATATCCTGCAAATGTCTTTCATTGTCCTGAGGGATAAGAATCGTCTCAAGCCCCGCACGCCGCGCCGCCAGAAGTTTCTCCTTCAAGCCGCCAATGGCAAGGACTTCGCCACGCAGGTTGATCTCCCCGGTCATTCCCAGATTACAATCCACCGGCCGCTCGGTCAATGCCGACGCTAAAGCCGTCGCCATTGTAATACCTGCCGAAGGCCCATCTTTAGGGATTGCGCCCTCTGGAACGTGAATATGGACGTCTACGCTACGATAAAAATCGGATTCGAGACCCAGCTCCTCCCAGCGTGAGCGAACGTAGGCAAAAGCGGCTTGTGCCGACTCCTGCATCACCTCGCCCAATTTGCCAGTAACAGTCATTTTACCCTGGCCCGGCAAAACAAGAACCTCAATCATCAGGATCTCACCACCGGCCTGAGTCCAGGCGAGTCCAGTGGCCACACCGCAGTGCGCAGACTGATCTTTACGCCCGAAATGATACGGTGCAACCCCTAAATATTTATTGACCTGAGGCACGCCGACACGAACAGTTGCGCCTTTCGACTTACGATCGACCATTTGCCGCGCTATTTTACGGCATATAGCGGCTATGCGTCGCTCCAAATCACGGACCCCCGACTCGCGAGTGTATAATCGGATAATCTCGCTCAAAGAGCTGCGGCTGAAATGGACATCCTTTTCAGCCAATCCGTGTTCTGCGAGCTGTTTTTCAATCAAATGTTTAACTGCAATCTGCGTTTTCTCTTCCTCAGAGTAACCATCAAGCTGAACGATCTCCATCCGATCAAGTAGCGGTGCAGGAATCCCCTGCAGTGAGTTCGCCGTGGTAATAAACATGACATGCGACAGATCATAGTCAAGATCCAGGAAATGATCACCAAAGGTCTTATTCTGCTCTGGATCGAGAACTTCCAGCAGAGCGGATGACGGGTCGCCGCGAAAATCCATGGACATTTTATCAATCTCATCCAGCAGAAACACCGGATTACGCACCCCGGCCTTTTTCATACTCTGGACAATTTTCCCCGGCATCGCCCCAATATAGGTTCGCCGGTGGCCACGGATCTCAGCCTCATCACGCACACCACCCAGAGAGATCCTCACAAACTTGCGATTAACAGCACGAGCGATAGAACGACCCAGGGAGGTCTTACCAACTCCCGGAGGACCGACAAGACACAGAATAGGCCCTTTGATCTTCTTCACCAGCGTTTGCACCGCTAAGTGCTCAAGAATTCGCTCTTTAACCTTCTCAAGTCCATAATGAT
>JAGGYC010000156.1 GCA_021162745.1 Desulfuromonas sp.
ATGTTGATAACGGTCTTGGCCGATAATTTCACTGGCGTGTTTGCCGATCAGTTTGTCCGCAGTGGTATTGTAATATTCGGCCATGACGTTATTAATAGCCAGACACATATGGTTCCGGTCGTAATAGGCGATCAGGTCGGTATTGGTTGAAAGGATCTGCTCGTAGCGGGTCAACTCTTCAATGTGTTTTTCCCGCTCCGTAACGTCGGTGGCCAGCACGGCACAGGCACTGATGTCGCCGTTATGGTCATAGACCGGATAGATGGAGCGTGCCAGAATCCTGCCGTCGGGCATATGGCGCATCGCCCTGGCGACCTTACCGTTGGCCATCACCTCCAGGGTGGGGCAGTGCTCGCAGATATCGTTGCAGTCCCAGAACACCTCGTGACAAGGACGGCCGATATAGTCGTCGTCCTCGACGCCGTAGATTTTACGCGCTGCTTTATTGAGCAGCTGAATTCTCAAATCCGTACCCAGCAGGATCAGCACCTCATCCATGGAGTTGGTCACATCGCGGAACCGTTTTTCGCTTTGGATTAAAGCATCGCTTACCCGGCGTTTTTCCGTGACATCTTCCATCAGGTGCATCGAATAGAGGTAGTCCCCCTGTGGGTCATTGATAACAAAGGCCTGTGAGCGATAAATCTGGTCATCGACAACAATATCCATCTCGTCGGCACAACCGGCGGTGTTGTTATGGCTAAAATCATTGATGCAGCCCGCCAATGCCCCATCCTGTTTGGGGAAAACCTTCCAGTAAAACTGGCCGAACACCTCTTCAATGGTGGATCCCGCCCGATCCAGATAGGCCCGGTTGGCTTTGGTGATGCGCCCGTTTTTATCATGGAGAAAAATCGGCCAGCCGACGGCATCAAAAGCTTTACTCCATTGATGTTCCGAACGCTGTAGTTCCTCGGTTCTGATGACAACCTTCTCTTCCAGTGACCGATTTAACGCTAAGACTTCAACATGGGTTTCCTGTAGTTCCTGTTCGGTCTGTTGCAATTGAGTAACGGTGTGTTCCAGTTTCTTTTGACTCGAAATCGTTTGTCGATAAACAAGAGCGACCAAGCCGAAAACACTGAATATCGTCGCCACTGCCCACAGGGCATCAATGCGCCGGTTCTTTTTTTTGGCAACAGAGATGTCATTGTAGAATACGCTCAATTCTTCATTGGCGTCATAGGCGAGTTTGTTGGCATTTTCCGTCAATCGTTCCAGTCGGGCATGAACCCCCTTGGCATAGATTCGCAACTCCAAGCCCATGGCCTGCAGTGAATCCCCTTGCTGCTCGTTTAAACGCTGATTACGCTCGGCTGTTATGGCAACGGTTTGACGAATTTTTTCTTGCAGAAGAACCAATTGCGGTCGCAGGGTTAAAACCGCGACATTGTACTGTTGCTTGTGCTGTGGAGCGTAGGAAATGGCGATGGTTGAGATCTCTTTGTCGGTCAGGTTGAGGGGGAAATCGCGGGATAATGTTCCCCCTTCGGAGAGGATATCCAACGTCGTATAGATTTGTTCAAACGTCCGCCTGGATTCCTCCAGCAGTAGTTTCTGCTGCTGCTCATCTGCCGAAAAGAGAATCATATAAAAGTGGGTGGCGACTTTGCGTAGATCGCTGACGACCAACTCACCCAGATCTTTTTTGGCTGTTGCATTTTGGATCTGCCGCTCAATGCGGTATTCAAAGGAGTGTAAGGCGTCCTGGCGGATCAGTATCAGTGTGAAACCAGTCAAAACAATACCGAGGATCAGCATCATGGACACGCTGCTGCGCAATATAAAACGGGATGAGCTATTCATCGCTGATCCTTGCGAAGCCATAGCGGGAGAAAATAGCTTGTCCTTCGCTCGTGTTGGCCAGTGTCATAAAGCGCAGCGCCAGTGGTTGTTGCTGCGACGTATTCAACAAGCCGATACGCAGGGCAATGGGGTGGGAATTGCCATTCTCCAGAGGTAATACATCAACGATCGTGCCGTTTTTATGCCGGGTGGCCGATAGCCAGTTAATCATTAAATCGGCTTTGTTTTCGACAGTGACGGCGGTCAGTGCCCTTGAATCCGGCAGCACAAAAATAGCCTGCTTAAGTGCCTGTTGGTACAGTCCGTTTTGCTGTAAAATTATTTGGGTTGTCTTGCCTATCGAACAACATGCCGGATCTCCCAGTGCCGTGCGATAGTCGGCGTTGGTAAAGTTGCTCAGATCGGTACTGATGTTGAGGGGGTTGTCTTTGGCAACAACCATCACCGCATGATTAAAGCCGACCACGCTGTCTTCGCTAACGATCCCGTCCGCTATCGCTTGATCGATATAGCTTTCAGCGCCGGGGAGATAAAGGTCGCCGACCTGATTGATCTGAATGCTGTGATAAAGAACCCCTGAACCCTCTTTGATGATTTTGACGATGCAGTGTTCCTGCTGTTCAAAAATGTCGCCAAGCTCTCGTATTGCCTTCGCCATGGCGGTACCGCAATAGATCAGCAGTTCTTTTTCTGGGGCTTGAGTGGGGCTGGATTGTTGCTGTGTGTCGCAACCGGTGAGTAGGAAAAGCACTATAACGCAGCAGATGATATGGCGTAGCATTTTTAGGGCCTCTTGTTATTTTAAAATCTCTTATTTAATTAGAATTCTAATTTAGCACAGTAACTCCAATTGGGCAAAGATGGAAATGTTGATATAGATTGTTTTTGATAGATCGTTTAGCGGTACAAAACATTTGATTGATGAAGGGCAAAGGTGCGGGATGTATTCCATGTCAAATCACTCGTTATCGTGGGCCTGAATCAGTACTTCCCGCCCCTTACTGGTGCCATCCGAGGGGCCGACAATTCCATCCTGTTCCATCTTTTCGATGATGCGCGCGGCGCGGTTGTAGCCGATGCGCAGGCGGCGCTGAACCATGGAGATGGAGGCCTGCTGGGCTTGGGCCACCAGGGCGACGGCTTCATCCCAGCGCTCGTCGTATTCCTCGTCACCATTATCGCCACCACCACTGCTCGGCGGCGGGGTGAGGATGGTGGTATCGTAGTCCGGTGACCCCTGTTTGGTGAGGAAATCCACCACCCGTTGTACTTCCAGTTCTGAAACAAAAGCGCCATGCACCCGTTGCAGGCTGCTGGTGCCGGGGGGGAGAAACAGCATGTCGCCCATCCCCAGCAGATTCTCGGCGCCCATGGTGTCGAGGATGGTGCGCGAGTCGATGCGGGAGAACACCTTGAACGAGATCCGCGTCGGGAAATTGGCCTTGATCAGGCCGGTGATGACATCGACACTTGGGCGCTGGGTGGCGAGGATCAGGTGGATACCGGCGGCCCGTGCCATCTGGGCCAAGCGGGCGATATGTTCCTCAACCTCACGCCCGGCGACCAGCATCAGGTCGGCCAGTTCATCGACGATCACCACGATGTAGGGCAGATGACCGTGATCGAGTTCCTCTTCCGGGGAGGGGGGCAGATCGAGAGGGGCGACCGCCTCTTCGAGGAGATCGTCGTCATCGCTGGCGGCTGTTGATGCTTCCACGGCGGCGAGACGCGCCAAACGCTCCTTGTCCTTTTGTTCTTTAGCGAGTTTTTTATTGTAGCCGTCAATGTTACGCACCCCTTTGTCGGCCATCAACTTGTAGCGACGCTCCATCTCTCGTACCGCCCAGCCCAGGGCCAGTGAAGCCTTTTTCGGGTCGGTGACTACCGGCAATAACAGGTGGGGAATCCCCTCGTAGATCGATAGTTCAAGCATCTTCGGATCGACCATGATGATCCGCACATCCTCGGGGTTGGCGCGATAAATCAACGACAGAATCATGGTGTTGATCGATACCGACTTACCGCTGCCGGTGGAACCGGCCACTAGCAGGTGGGGCATTTTTGCCAGGTCGCTGACAGCGGTCTGGCCGAAGATATCCTTGCCCAGTGCCATGGGCAGGCGACCACCACTTTTGCGGAACTGGTCTGATTCGAGGATATCCTTGAGGTAGACTGTTTCGCGGTTGGTGTTGGGGATCTCGATCCCCACCACGCCGCGGCCGGGGATCGGCGCGACAATGCGGATCGAGGTAGCGCGTAGCGCCATGGACAGGTCGTCGGACAATCCGGCGATCTTGTTGACCTTGATCCCCGGTGCCGGTGAAAATTCAAACATGGTGACTACCGGGCCGGGTTTGACCTCAACCACTTCGCCATCGACATTGAAGTCCTTCAGCTTGGATTCGAGAATGCGCGCCATGGCCATCAACGCATCGCGGTCCGTCGGTGGAACCGGCTTGCCCTCGTAGTCGAGTAACGATAGCGACGGCAGCTGGTAGTTGCCGCTGATCTCAAGAAAATCGAAGGCTTCCTGCTCGGCAGGGGCGCTCTTCTTGGTCTTCTTGCGTGGTGCTTTAACCGGTTTAATCATTGGTGCTGTTGGAGGTGCCGGAGCGGCAATCAGCGGGCCGTCCGGTTTTTTCTCTCCCGATTGCAGTTTTTTTTGTTCACGGCGTTCGCGACGCCGTTCGAGACGGCTGGCCATACGGGCACTGAGCCCTTCGAGGAACAGCACCATGGAGAAGCGGGTCAGCAGCATGGTGGACACCAGAAAGAATACCGTCAGCACCAGGGCGGCACCGCCGACATTGAGACCGCCGACCAGGATGTCCACCAGCAGCCGACCGATGGCACCGCCGGCTTCGGTAACGGTTTGCCCCATCAGCGTAACCTTGGTGAGCTTGAGGGCGATTAGTCCGTCGAGGGTAAACAGCATGGACAAAAACGCTCCCAGCTTATACGGGCGCAGATGGATGTCGCGAAAACGCAGCAGCCGCCAGGCGAACATGAAACAGGCCGGTGGCAGTAGCAGTGATGATAAGCCAAATAATTGATACAACAGGTCAGCGAGGTGAGCGCCCAGCGGGCCGGCGATGTTTTGGGTGGTTTCCGGGTGCAGGTTGTTATTGAATGACGGATCGGCGTTGTTAAAAGAGAGGAGGCAGACCGTTAGCAAAATGCCAAAAGCCGCCCAGAAAACGGCAGAGATCTCTTTTTTGAGATGTTCACGACGATTTGTCTGCTGATCAGCCATGCGGGGTTGTGTCCTTTTTATTTGTTGTCAAATTCGTAGGTCGGGTTAGCGAAGCGTAACCTGACAATTTCTTTAAGATAACATAAAAAAGATCGCACCGGCACCCCAGCAATAGAGGGCAAAGGCGGCCAGCCGTTTGTTGCGCACCACGGCCATCAGCAGGTGGATCGATAGCAGGCCACTGACGAAGGCCATGCCGCCACCGGCCAGGTAGAGCGGCAGCTGATCGGCGGCCAGGGTGCCGAGGTCGCGCAGCGACAACAGGGCGGCGCCACCGACGGCCGGCATGGAGAGCAGAAACGAAAAACGGGCGGCGACGGCACCATCGACACCACGAAACAGCAGCGCGGCAATGGTCGATCCTGAACGGGAGATCCCCGGCAGGATGGCCATCCCTTGCACCAATCCGGTGAGCAGAGCATCTGTTACGTTTAACTGGTGTTGTTGGCGGTTGCCGTTGCGCCAGCGCTCGGCGGCAAACAGCAGCGTCCCGGTGATCAGCAGCATGGCGCACACCAGCGGAATATTGTGATACAGCTCGGTGATCACATTTTTGAAGGTCAGGCCGATAATCGCTGTCGGTACCGACCCGGCAATGATCAACAGCAGCAGCTTGCGCTGTTGTTGCCCCTGTTCCCCCGCTGTCCATGGTGCGGTCAGTAACTGGCAGATATCTTTCGAGAAATAGATCGCCACGGCACACAGGGTGCCGATGTGCAGCACGACATCAAACAGTATGCCGGGCTGTTGAAAGCCGTCGATAAAATGTTGGGCAATGGCCAGATGTCCCGACGATGAAACCGGGAGAAATTCGGTCGCGCCTTGCAGCAGACCGAGGAGTAGGGCATGGATTAATGTCATTACAAAAAAACCTTAAAGTTGAATGATGATCGGCAGCACTAGTGGTCGCCGTTGTAAACGTTTTTTGAAAAAGCGGCTGAGGGTCTGACGCACTTCGATGCGCAGATTGTCCCAATCGGTCAGCGAGGATAAGTGGTGCTCGGCCAGCATCATATCCACTTGCTGTGCCGCTTCGGCGAGTAACTGCTCTCTATCCATTTCCGGTATGCAACCGCGACTGATCAGCTCCGGGCCGTGAAGCAGGGTGCCTTTGCTGCGGCTGACCGTCAGCACTGCCAGCACCGTGCCGTGCCGGGCCAGGCGATGACGATCACGTAGCTCCGGGGCACCGAGATCGCCCACTCCCTTGCCATCGACCAGAATCCGGCCGCTGTCCACCGTTTCCAGTCGTTTGATGCCGTGGAATGACACCAGCGCCGGCTGGCCGTTTTCCAGCACCAGGCAGTTGTCTGCGGCTACGCCGGTCTCGCTGGCCAGACGGGCATGTTGGCACAGGTGGCGATATTCACCGTGGATGGGGATGAAACACTGCGGCCGTACTAGCGCCAACAGTTGTTTCAGCTCCTCGCGGCAGGCATGACCGGAAACATGCACGCCGCTGCTGCGTTGATAGTGCACCTCAGCTCCCTGGCGATAAAGCTGGTTGATCACCTTGGTGATCGCCTTCTCGTTGCCGGGGATAAAACGCGATGACAAAATAACGCAGTCATCGGTTTCGATGGCAAACTGTGGGTGGTCATTGGCGGCAATGCGTGCCAAGGTGCTGCGCGGTTCCCCCTGGCTGCCGGTGGTGATGACGGCAATCTGTTGGCGTGGGTAGTCGCCCAGTTGCTTGACGTCGATCAGTTCATGTTCTGGAATCTGCAATTGGTCGAGCACTCGCGCCACGGCACAGTTGCTGACCATGCTGCGGCCGTGGAGGAGGATCTTGCGGCCGCAGGCGATGGCGGCATCGACAGCTTGCTGAATGCGGTGGATATTGGAGGAGAATGAGGCGATAAACACCATCCCACCAGCGTCTCGCATCAGTTGGCAAAAGCGCGGTCCCACCTGACGTTCCGAACCGCTGTAGCCGTCGCTCTCGACATTGGTCGAATCGGACAGCAGCAACAGCACTCCCTCTTCGCCATACTGGGCCAGCCGCGCCAGATCGGTGCTCTGACCATCAATGGGGGTGGCGTCGAGTTTGAAATCGCCGCTATGGACAATCAATCCGGCAGCGGTGCGGATCGCCAGTCCCAAGCCGTCCGGCACTGAATGGGTAACGCGAAACGGTTCAATGGTAAATGGACCAACGCCAAACGGCTGGCGCGGTTCAATCTGATGGCACTGCTGGTTGAGGTTCATATCGAACTCTTCCAGCTTCTTTCTTAACAAACCCAGGGTAAAGCGGCTGGCATAGATCGGCGGTGAACCCAATTGGCGGTAGAGGAACGGCAATGCGCCGATATGATCCTCGTGGCCATGAGTGAGTACCATGGCGCAGATATCGTTCACCCGCTCGGTTAGCGTCGAGATGTCCGGCAGCACCAGATCGATTCCCAGCATGTGTGCTTCGGGAAACATCAACCCGCAGTCGATCACCACAATCTTGCCGCAGTAGTCGATGGCCATCATGTTGAGACCAATTTCGCCCAGGCCGCCCAGGGGCAGGATCTTGATATGGTCGGGATTGTGGAGGTTTTCGCTACTCATGTTGCTCGCCGGTAAAAGGGTGTATGTTGCGTAGATTATTGATTTTTAAATGGAAAACCAAAAATGGTTGTTCAGCCCGACAGTGTAGGCGAGCCACAGCAACGAGTCAAATATTTTTGCCTCTTGCGCAGAATTCTGTGGGTAGACGGCGGCAAGAAAACCGGTGTCGTCCCACAAATTGATCTTATTATTATTGACGAGATTGAAACTCTGGTTTTTGAAGTGTACCTCGCCGCAACAGTCACAGATAAAGGCCGGAATATCATCACGGAGCGGAATAACCTCCGATAGGCTTTTAGTGTGTCATTTTGGATTGGTGTTTTTTTAAAAAACATACAGGGCAACACAAAAACAAGAAATTTACCCTCCGATCCTTGAGCTGAGAACTGTCAGTGTCTACAGTAACCAACTATTATTGCTAACGTTTTATCCCCGCCTTGCTATGCAGTACCAACTGCAACTCCGTAAGCTATCTTTCCCATGGCACAACTGTAACGCTCTTCGTATACAAGAAAAAACAAGACGTGAAAAAAAACCAAGAAAAAACAGGCTGTTGTAAATCTTGGCAGAGAAGAAAAAGTAGATGGCTCACAAATTGCTGAATTTAAGAGCAGATCTGTACAAACAAGAAATGAACAAGGAGATTTTGGTATCTAAACGACATCTCGCAAACCCTTAACTAAATTACTGATTGAGAAAGGAGCTAGGACAGAGCGCGTCGGCCCTCACGGTCTTATTGCCAACAGCGACGGTGAGGAAAAATCATAATTAAATGCAAGTGAACTAGGAGAAAGGAAAGAACGATATGGAAAACATAGGAACATATATTATCTGGATTATCATGGCATGTGCTGTGGCTGGAGCCATAGCCTCGCTTAAAGATGAAGAAAATGGTCTTGGAGGGGAATTTATTACAGGCTTACATAGCATCGGACCCATCTTTATTCCCGTAGCTGGAATTATGGCGGCTATTCCTTACCTGTCAAAATTCATTAATGTCATCTTTGGTCCTTTGTATAATGCACTTGGTTCAGATGCCGCCATCGCTGCAACGACTTTTATCGCTGTTGACATGGGCGGCTATCAGCTCGCCGATGCGCTGGCCCAGACCCGCGAGGCCTGGATCATGGCCATGATAACAGGTTACATGGCGGGTGCCACCATCGTGTTCTCAATTCCTGTCGGTCTGGCAATGCTGGACAAACGTGATCACAAGTATATGGCCTTGGGGGTTATGGCAGGAATTCTGAGTATCCCCATCGGGGTATTTGTTACCTGCATAATTACTGCCCTGACCAATGTTCAGGTGCGGGACATGGTGTCTGCTAATGCCGATGCGACCTATGTTCTAGCTCTTTCTTTGGGTGGCATTCTTGCCAACCTTACCCCTCTGATTATCTTCTGTATTGTGATCGCTGTTGGCCTGTGGCTGGTTCCGGGTGTCATGGTCCGTGGTTTCCTGGCCTTCGGTAATACCATGACCGCAACGCTTAAATTGGTGTTGGTATTCAGCATTGTTGAGTATTTCACCGGATGTTTCAGCACCATACTGGGCGGGTGGGGCTTTGATCCCATTATCGCCGATACCGTAGACCAGTTCCGGGCGCTGGAAATTGCCGGCTATATCGGCATTATGCTGTGTGGTGCCTTCCCCATGGTTTACCTGATTCAAAAACACCTGGCACGGCCCATGGAAGCCATTGGTGGCAAGCTGGGACTGGAAAGTAATGGTGCTGCCGGTATTCTGGCCGCTGCTGCGAATATCTTGGCCATGTTCCGTCTTATCGGTGATATGCGCGCCAAAGACAAGGTGCTCTGTATTGCATTTTCAGTCTGTGCTGCATTCATGTTCGGTGATCACCTTGCTTTCACGGCAAACTTTCAACCGACCCTGATCGCACCGGTTATGCTGGGCAAGTTTGTCGGTGGTATGACAGGATTTTTCCTGGCTTATCTGCTGTCCGTTCCCAAGGCCGAAGCTCTTGAGCTGGAAGAGGCTGATGTCGAATAGCGAAAACGGTAGCCTGCCGGTTGGGTCCGGGGCGGAACAGAGTATGACGTGCGGTTTTACAACCGCGCAAAATACTGATGTCCGTCAGGTGAAACTTATCGGGCTTGATTTTGGCTCGACCACCAGCAGTGCCATTGTTGCCAAGGCCCATGTGGGACGTAATTGTATTACGGGTCGCATGGAGCTTGGGCAGCCGGAAATTTTATATCGTTCCACACCGGTTTTTACTCCGTTTTCTGACGGCGTGATCGATGAACGGCGGGTGGAGGAGTATCTAGAGCAATGGCTTGCGGAAAGTGACACCAACCTGGAGGATATCTTTGCTGGAGGCACCATCATTACCGGCCTGGCGGCGTTGCGCAGTAATGCGCAACCCTTGGCCAGGCTGGTAAGTGAACGGATTGGCGAGGCGGTTATCGCTACAGCTGATGATCCATCGCTGGAATCGTGGTTGGCATTTATGGGCAGTTGTTCAGTGTTGTCACGCTTTCACAGCGACACGCCGATCATCAATCTCGACATCGGTGGTGGAACCACCAATCCCGCTCTGGGGTTGAACGGTAATGTGCAAAGTACCGGTTGTTATTATATCGGGGCGCGACATTTTCGTTTTGAACCGGACAGTTATCTGTTGCTTGGGCTATCTGACTTTGGTCGTCAGCTTCTGAATCACCTGGGTGTTTCGTTGGCTATTGGTGAAGTTATGAGCCGACGGCTGCGTGATCAGATCCTCGATTTTTATATCGAGGCACTGGAAGCCATGGTCAAAGGGGCAACGTCGTTTTTTGTGGAAGGGATTGCCCAGGTTCATCAACAGGTGCCGTTTGAATGTGCCTGCAACGCAGTGATGCCGGTTGTGACCTTTTCCGGTGGGGTTGGTGAGTTGATCTATCAACAGGTTGCGGGGGAGGGTTTGCCGACAACAACCTATTTTGGTGACCTGGGCATTGATCTCGCCCGACGTATTATCGCCTCACCGCTACTGGCGGCAAATCTTGAGCAGTTTGTTCCAGAAAATCGGGGGAGGGCAACCGTGTATGGTTTAGCCCTGCACAGCACCGATGTCTCTGGTACCACCCTGTATCTACCCGATACACAAGCGCTGCCGTTGCGGGATCTGCCTATTGTTGCACGCCTGGCGATGGATGCCGGCCCTGATGAGTGGCTACATGCTCTGGAATTGTTGCGCAAGGGAAGCAGTGGCGGTTGTATTCAGATTCTTTCACCGCGGTCACTGGATCCCTATGGACAACCATCGACCCTAACACAGATTAAAGCAGCCGGGCAGTGTCTGGCGGCGCTGTTGCAGGCTCATCCTCTGTCTGATGAGCACACCATGGTGTTGGTTGTCAGTGACAATGCAGGCAAAACCCTCGGTAATTATGCGTCAAATTGGGGGCAATTGCCGGTGAAATTGGTGGTGATCGATGAAATCCCTGATCGACATGCACATTTTGTGAATATCGGTCGTTGTTTGAACAATATTGTTCCTGTTTCTTTTTACGGGATGAACTAAGAAAACCATGAAAAGCTCAGAATTTTTCGAAGGAGAATTAATATGAGTTCGATTAAAAAAATCAAGGCACTGGACGAAATTGTTATTCCTGAACCGAAGGCGGATGAAACGTACAGCAAAACGTTGTTGAAGCGTGAATTTTCGTTCGCAGGGCTCAAAAAATTGTTGGGTGTGGCTGATTTTTCCAAGTCTGGTGACCGGGTTTGTGGGTTGGCTGCTGAGGATGAGATCAGTCGCGAAGCAGCACGCTCAATACTCTCCGACCTGACACTGCAACATCTGTACGATCGGCCCCTGGTTGATGATCGTGGTGCCCTCGATTCCGTTATGCGGGTTGGCTACGATATCGATCTGGCGGTGTTCGGCTCCATTGCTGATATGACGATGGGTGAGCTGAAGGATTACCTGATGCGCTCACCCGGCAGCGAGATGGAGCGTATCGGTCCAGCATTGCTCCCCGTAATGGTGGCTGGCCTCGCCAAGATCTGTGATGTGCATGAACTGATCTATCTTTCCGCTAAGGTTAAGCCTAACGCCAAGGCGCGTACCCGCATTGGACTGCCCGGCACACTGTCGTCGCGTTGTCAGCCGAATCATCCCACCGATGATCTCCGTGGTTTGACCCTGCTGACCTATATGGGCCTCGCCGAAGGGGCTGGCGATTGTCTGCTGGGGATGAATCCGGCGGAAGATACGGTGGAAAATGTCAGCGTTGTTCTGGAGACAATGGACAAGATTCGTCGCGAAACCGGTGTTCCGACTCAGCTCTGCTGCCTGGCTCATATTAAAACTCAACTGGCTGCCATGGAAAAAGGGGCACCGGTGGAAATTCTGTTCCAGAGTATCGCCGGAACCGATCGCACCCTGGTCGACGAGTTTGATGTCACCGTTGATTTTCTGGATAAAGCTTATTATACCATGGCCGAAAAAGGTCCATTGCGTGATCAGGCTGAGCAATGGATGTATTTTGAAACAGGTCAGGGGAGTGAAGTCAGCTACAACAAACATAACGGTATCGATATGACGGTTACCGAAGCGTTGTGTTATGGCCTGGCGCGTCGTTATGATCCGTTCATGGTTAACAATGTTACTGGCTTTATCGGTCCTGAAACCCATCTGGATAACTTTGAGATGTTGATCTCCAATCTTCAGGATCAGTTCATGGGTAAATTGATGGGTCTGCCTATGGGGATGGCACCATGTTACACCCTCCATTCAAACTGCACATCTGAAGGGCAGCAGATGGCAACCCAGTTGTTGACCGCTGCCGGCGCCAATTTCTTCATGGATGTTTATTATGGCATGGATCGTATGCTGTCCTATTTTGACACCAGTGGACATGACGACCAGACCCTGCGCGAAATCTACAACCTGAAGCCGGCTCCAGAATATCAGGCCTGGGCTGTTGAAAAAGGAATTTATCAGCTCGACGAGCAGGGCCATGTTGAGCGTGGCGCCAATTGGGGTAATCCGCGGATCTTCTGTGATTCAGATGTTGAGTTTCAGAAATTGCTTGAGTCTACTCCGGCCGTCTATGGTCTTGAAAATGCCGGGCCGCGTGTTGCCAACGATGTGCAACGTACATTACGTGCCAATCAGGCGATTGCTCGCGAGGCTATTCATGCTGATCTGCGTCTGGAAGAGCTTGAGAAATTCAATGTTCGGCTACTCAATACCAAAGCAACCAGCAAGGATGCTCATCTCAACGATCCTGAACTGGGAGCACATATTGCCGAACAGGATCGTGCGGCATTGAAGGTTGAAAATTGTGATGTGCAGGTTCTGATCTCCGACGGCCTCAGTGCCGAGGCCATTCACCACAACATGGACGAACTGCTGCCGGTGCTGGAGGATGGTCTCAAGAGTCGAGGTTATACCGTTGCTCAGCACCTTGTGGCTCCTTATGGACGGGTTAAGCTGGCCGAAGAGGTTTCAGATGCCGTTCAGGCCAAGGTGATCATTAACTTGATCGGTGAGCGCCCCGGCGGTGATGCCCTGGCTTCACGCAGTATGTCTTCCTACATGACCTATCGCCTCGAAGATGATGATAAACAGGCTGCTGCCGAGTTCAGCGGCAATAGCGATATTGCCTTTGAAATGACTGTCATCTCGAATATTTACGCCGGGGGGATCCCCTCTCTTGAAGCCGGCAGCCTGATTGTCGAAAGGGCTATCCAGATCCTGGAAAACCGCGCAGCCGGCAACCGCCTTACCAACCTGCTGAAGGACAAGGCTTAAACGGCTTAGCCTGAGAAGATTTTTTCATGTCGAACGGAGGCCCGCAAGGGCTTCCGTTTCATCGTTGCCCATTTATTCCTCCTGCGTACAAATCGCTTTCTAAGATAGGGAAGCGAAAATTGAAAACCTTAAGCTTTGGGCCTGCTTTGGGCCTCAATCAACGAAGAGGACATTATGGAAAAGAAAATAAACTCACTCTACACCAATGACAATCTCATTGTGCTTGTATCGATGTCCATTCTCTGGTGCGTCATTCTTTTTGTCCTCAAACAGGTGCTTTCGATCTCTCCGAACGCGGGATTCAGCAGCGCCGCCATCGGTGCCGGAGCCGCTGTCCTTGCCGCCCTTACGGCAACCTCCTTCGCCTTGGTGATGCACCTCAAGAAAAACAAGGTCCTTCTGTACACAGAAGAGATCGAAAATATGGGCAAATCTTAAGAAATCATGACCTACGGGAAAAACTATGAAAACCTTCAAAACCGTCTTCGATATCCTGTTTATCATGCTCCTGTGCTTCGCGACTCTTTTAGGCACCATGCTGCTCCAAGGGGGGCTTCTGGTGGGTGGGGAGGGGATAGACTACACCTTCGGACTAGGTTCGTTTTCTGTCACCTTCGGTGCCCTGGCTGTCTACTTTGTGTTCGTCCTGAAGACCAGTAAAAAGGAGCTGAAAACAATGATCGACAGAATCTACAAATAACACCCTAAAGGATCACATTATGAGTTTCTGGAAAATTATGAATTTTTCAGCCTGGGCCCTGAGTTCAATCATCTTCTTGTGGCTGGCTATTGATTTTCTCAAAGCTGAAAAAGAGTTATCTGACAAGAAAAACGGGACTGATTAAGGACGTATCGCCATGGATAATACACATAAAAATGAACACACGCTGTCAAAAGTCCTGGGGGTTATCCATATATGGGCCCTTGGGGTCGGTATCGTCCTGGTGGGCGAATTTATGGGGTGGAACTTTGCCGTAGCCAAGGGGGGAACCCTGGGCGCTATCATCGCCTGTTGGGTCATGGGGGTTCTTTTCATCTCCCTGGTGATGGTCAATACCGAGATCGGTTCAGTCATCCCCGAGGCTGGTGGGCAGTATGCCATGGCCAAGTATCTTCTTGGCCCCCTGGCAGCCTTCAATATCGGGCTGATGCTGGTGTTCGAATATGTCATGCTGGAAGCGGCAGACGCCCTGGTGGTCGGCCAGATCCTGGAATCTTTGCATCCCGATGTTCAGGCGCTGCCCTATATCATCCTGAGTCTGCTGTTCCTGACCCTGCTCAATTACCGAGGAGCCCTGGCGGCCTTGTCGCTGAATTTCGTGATCACCGCCATTGCGGTATGCACTATCTTTATTCTCCTGATCGTGACCAAATTCTACACCCCCGCTGAAAGCCTGCTTAACCTTCAGCAGATGTCCAACGGACTGCCTTACGGATGGATCGGAGTACTTGGCGCGTTTCAGTTCGGCATCTGGTTCTATCTGGGCATCGAGGGGACGGCTCTGGCCGCCGAGGAGTGCCGTTCCACGGGGCGCTCTCTGCCTATCGGAGCGATTGTCGGCCTGATCACCCTGCTGATCGGTGCCACCATCACTTGGTATGTTTGTTCGGGACTCGTCAACGCCGATGATCTCGGAAAGTCCGTCTATCCCCTTTACGACGCTGCTGTGGCCACGGAAATGCCCTTCGTCATCGCAGCCCTGTTTATCGGTACCATCCTCGCCTGTTTAGCTAGCGCCAATGGCTGTATTCATGATGCCGGTCGCGCCTGGTTTTCCATGTCTCGTGACACGCTGATTCCGGAACAGTTCGGTGTCCTCCATCCCAGATACAACACTCCGCACCGGGCGATTCTGTTTCTACTGCCTATCTCCTTGGCCTTCGGCTTTACCGGCCTTCTGGACCAGGTAGTGACCTTTTCAATCTTTTCCGCCTTGCTGGTTTACGCCTTCACGGCCATCATGATGTTCAAGTTCAGAAAGATGTATCCCGAAGGGATGATCGAGCGTGGCTATGTTTGCCCTGCCCATCCACTCCCGGCAATTGTTCTGCTGATCTTGACTTCAGCCACTCTGGTGGGTATGTACTTCGGTTACTGGATCAATATCTTGGGTGGACTGACCTTCTATTTTCTTGCATCGCTGTGGTTTGTAAAATACCGGTGTAAATCAGTCGATCTGGAAAATTTCATCAAACCAAGATGGCCTCGGCCAAGGGGATTTTAGATATGCCTGCCTCTAAATGGTGGAAAGAATTCGTTCCTATTGTCTTGGCATTGTTAATACCGTCTTCCGGGCATCTGATTTTAGGTCGCCCAACGCGTGGATTCATATTAGTACTGTGGATGCTGGTTATGGGGTTCGTTACATATAATCTCACGGATGAAACCATATCCTTTATTGGTCGATATTCTGGTGGCTTTGCAATTTTAGTTATTTCGGTATTGGATGTTGAAACAATTATTCGCAAGAGGAAGTACCAGAAAAACACCGCCTGATATCACACAACAGACATTGATCGTGGGTAAAATTGTTAACGCCAGGTAAGTTGATAAGCACCTGGCGTTAACATTTGCGTCACCCCATATTTTTTTACATTCTCATCTCAATAAGGAGAATCACAATGACGATATCGACAGGAACTGGTGATGGTGGACAAACCTGCTTAACGGGTGGAAAACGTGTCAGTAAAAATTCATTACGTGTTTGTGCCTATGGAACCATTGACGAGCTCAACAGCCTGATCGGCGTCATTCTGGCAGAGACGAAACCTGACAACATTTCGGATTCGCTGCGACAGATCCAAAATGATCTATTTAACTTAGGGACAGATATTTCAACGCCAGGCACTAGCCAACCGATGGTCATGACATCCCACATTGAACGCCTTGAAAAATGGATAGAACAGGTCTCGAAAAAACTTCCGGTGTTGCGCGAATTCATCTTACCGGGCGGGAGCCGAAGTGCAGCATGGTTGCATCTGGCACGGACCGTTGTGCGACGGGCTGAACGTGAGGTCGTGGCAATCTGTGCTGAAGAAGGCGACACGATCAACAAACTCTGTCTCACCTATCTCAATCGCCTTTCTGATCTTTTCTTCTTATGGGCGCGACTTGCTAATGATTCAGGACAAAATGACGTTACCAGGTCAGCATGAAATAGGAGGCCGGTGCTGTGATCCGGTCGTTAAAAAACGCCTGCTGAAAGTTCTTTAACAGGCGTAAATTTTAACTTTAAAATACGTGCAAAACGCGGGACCTTAACAGCCATCAGTTACAATCGGAAGGGGTTCCCGCATTCATCTGCTCGAGAAATTTAACGCGTTGCAGTTCAAGATTCAATGACAACGCATGGTCGTTCAGCTCGTTGTTGACGTTCAAACACTCCCCGGCCTGGGCGGCATTATGATGAGCGACCCACCCAATCTGATCCAACACTTCACGTACCTGTTGGAGCCTTTGAGCCAGTTGCTCAATGGATTCGCCATTCTGCAGTCCTTCCAGCTGAAGCTGGTTGGCTATTTCACTGACCGTGCGCGAAATCTGTTCAACCTGGTCGGCCTGTTTGCTGGCCCGCAAGGCCATGGTGCGACTGATCTCTGTAATCTCATCGCTACTGAGAATAATCTGCCTGCCGTTGCAGTCGATCTGCGAGAGTACGTTATTGAAGTTTACGGTTATAGTCTGCAATGCCTGGGCGAAGAGATCCAGTTCTGAGGTCAATGCCAGGCGCTGCTGAAGTTCGTCGGCAGCGATGTTTTCAGCCTGACTGGCCTTGTCGGACAAGCTTTCCGCCATCCGGTTCATCGCGTCAGCCAATTTGCCCATTTCGTCAGTACGATCAAGTTTGAGACGGGGGCTCAAGTCGCCACGGCCAATACTTTCAGCCATCGCAGTCCCCATCCTGATTGATCTGGAAATTTTTGTAGCAATCACCCACAGTAGCAGCAGGGCAATAGCGATGCTGATCAAACCACTGCCCAGTTCTTTCCACATCAGTGCGTTGACTGAAGCCAGTACCGTGCGGGCTGGGACCTGAATGTAAATTCCCCACGGCCGATCGTTTTGACCTACGAGCAATGGAACGCTAATCTCCATTCCCTGTTCATTCCAGTCGTAATAGGTCTCACCGCGGCTGATATTTTCAAGTAACTGTGGACTGTAGCCTGGTTGGCCTGCCAGCGGTTTTCCGGCCATGGCACCCGTTCCAGATGCTGCAACCTGCACCCCTGCATTACTGACAATAGACATCCGTCCATCACCAGCGAAGACATTCGCTTCATCGACCAGCTGTTGCAAAAAACCGAGCGTTAAGTCGATCGTTACCACACCATAAACTTGGCTTTTGTCCTGAATGGGCACTGAGACCGTTGTCATGAAAACATCTTTGTCACGAATGGGGTACATATAGGGTTCAGATAGTGTTTCGTGTCTTTTGCGTACCGGATCGCGATACCAAGACTCGTCAGCAAAGGTTGTCAGATTCTCCATTGAAACATTACCGGAGCCATCCTGAACCCAATAATAGTTTACCCGTCCAGTACTATCGTGTCCCAGCGTATTCGCATGCTCGGCGTCACGACCATCAAAGGCATCAGGTTCCCAACATGTAGACCCGCCGACAAAGTCGGGATTCTCCAGAACCATTCGCCGCAGCATTAAGTTGATATGGCGGCGGCTAAGAGTCATCTGTTGATCTAGATCCTTGGTAGCGGTAACTGACTGCGCAAAACCGCGGGCGGTAAACATGGCTCTTTCAAGAACCGTTTGAATTTTCAACATGTTTTCAACGGCAGAAACAGTCGCTATTTGTTGAGCATCAAACATGGCTTCTTTACGAGCAGAGATAACAGACAAGGTAAGGTTTATTCCAGAGGTGAGCAATAAACACATCCCTGTCCATAGTGCTATCTTGGTTCTAATTGATTGACTGCCCATTATTTTTTCTCCATTCGGTACTTGATTTACTAAGCTGGTCGCACTTTTTAACCTTCAAAATGTCCAAGCCGTTTTTTCGTCTGTATTTTATCATCAATGGTCTTGTTTCCATCTTTGACCGTCTTTTTGCTGTCATTTGAGCGCAAACAACGCACCTCTTGCTTATTTAAGCTCAATGTGGTGTTCCTTGATTTTTCGGTAAATGGTATTACGGCTAATGCCGAGCAGCATCGTTGCCTTAGAAACATTCCCGTCCGCTTCACTCAGAGCCAACTCAATCATCTCTCGCTCCAACTCTTTGAGCGGACGGACTTTGCTCTGCCGCTTAACCTCTCCGTCAGTCTCCAGTTCTGTGTGTAGTTCCATCAACTCGGCTGTCAATACCCCTTCGGGACCGGACATATTAATGGCTCGCTCCAAGATGTTTTCCAACTCACGGATATTCCCCGGCCAAGGGTATACATAGCAAGCACGCAAAAAGGATTCATCAACGGTAATATTGTCACGTCCCAATTTCTCAGACAGCCGCTGAGTTAACGCTTTGATCAGTAGCGGCAGATCCTGAAGACGATCTCGTAGCGAAGGGATGGAAATGCACAGGACGTTGAGGCGGAAATAGAGATCGGTACGGAAACGCCCAGCCTTGATCTCTTTGGGTAGATTTTTATGTGTAGCGGCAATCACCCGGATATCGACAGGAATTTCAGAATTGGAGCCTACCCGCTTTACTTTACGTTCCTGAAGCACTCGCAACAGCTTGACCTGAACATGAATCGGCATATCGCCGACCTCATCCAGAAACAGGGTGCCACCATCAGCCTCCTCCAGGTTGCCGGGTTTGCCCCCCTTCTTGGCACCGGTAAAGGCGCCCTCTTCATAGCCGAACAACTCGCTTTCAATCAGGTTTTCGGGCGTAGCGGCGCAGTTGATGGCCACAAAGGGCTGTTCTCTGCGATTTCCACAACGATGGATGCTCTGGGCAAACATCTCTTTGCCGGTACCACTTTCCCCCAGGAGCAACACGGTCGAGGGGCTTTGCGCGGCAATCTCGACACGGCGCTTGGCCTCATTGATTACGTCACTCTCACCGATAATCGTATCCAGGGTATAGTAGGTACTGGCGACCGCTACATGGTGATGTGGTTTCTGCTTAGGTTTAGGTTTTGGTTTAGGTTTGAGATCCACTGATGGGGCTCGAATGATGGCAATGGCACCGGTGTTCGTGCCCTGATCGTCATACAGCAAGCAGCCGGAGCTGAAGATACTGAATCCCTGCGCCTCCAGAAACACCTCTTTTTCCTTATAGCCAATACCGGTTTTCAGCAATTCAAGAATCGGTGCCTGAGGCCCGACCAGATTGCTGACATGCCAGCCCACCACATTATTGGCATCGACATCAAAGATTTGAGCCGCAGCGTCGTTGATTTTGGTGATTTTTCCCTGAGTGTCGACCGTGACCAACGCTTCCCACATCGCGTTAATGATGGTGGTCGAATCTTGATAGGCTGTCCGCAGTTTGTTACGGGTGTGGATAAGACGCAGTTTATTTTCGATGGCCTTGGCACCGGCCGCCACCATCGCCAGGGTATGCAGGCTGTCAAGATGACAGTCACCACTGACATTGAGAATTCCGATCAGTGACCCGTCGGGTTTGAAGATCGGCGCAGCACTGCACGCCAGGTCATGATTACTTTCACAATAATGTTCAAAGCCGTGGATCTGGATCGGCTTTTGCTCCACAAGACAGGTGCCGATGGCGTTGGTGCCTCGCGTCGCCTCACTCCAATCATCGCCGAGACGCATGGGCCCCAACGACATATCTTCTGGAGATCCCTGTCCCCCCACTTGCGAGACAATCGTCCCGTGACTGTCAGCCAGTACCACCTGAAAACCGGTATCCCCGACAAGGCTGTGCAGGTTTTCCATCACTGGCTGAGCGACTTTAATCAGCTGTTGGAGATGCTCAAAGTTCTTGTTCTGGCCAGTCAACTGGATAGTGCGGGGTTGGTGAGCGTTGTGCGGATCCACCTGTAATCGGTGACAGCGTCGCCAGGAGTTGGCCACCTGTTGACGCAAGCGCTGGCTATCCAGCCCTTGGCCTGCGACAAAACGCTCCCAGACCTTGCGCATTTCCTGAATCTGTTTGTCGGTCATATGATCTCCCAGTGTGTTACCACCCAATAACGCACACATGTGTCGGGAATGACCAAACACTCGGCGGAATGCGGTTGGGGTCGTTCATATTTTTAAACAGAAGCAACAGGGCCGCTGACATAACTAGCTCATGTAAGGGACATGAACTGCAATTTGACGGCTATCTGGCAATTATACTCCCAGCCGAAGCGTATGTATAAGGATACCGCTCTTTGGGGACGTGAAACAGATTAATTCTTACCGGCGCTGATGCGTCGATAAGAAAATAGAACCTTATGTTTCACGTCCAAGGTGTTCAGATTCAAGCGGACGAACAATATATTGTATGCACAATCAATGCCGAAAAAACAGTGCTAACCTGTCGAAGGGGGGATGAGGTCGGCGGATACGCTTAGAACTACTCCTGAAACTTAAAAGAGCACTGAATCCTTGGGTTCGTTGACTGTGTCATTTTGGATGCCCCGCTCTTCAATGACGTGTTTAAACATCGTTATGATAATGGACTATCTCAGTGTGTTGATCGTGTAATCCGGTAGTTTTTTCTGCCCTGATCATTCTTTTGCCATAGCCATGCCGGCTGTGAGTGGCAGCGATCAAGTGACAAGAATGGGCGTGAATTAAATAGTCAAGTTCAGTGGTTTACCTGACATCATAATACTTGAATTTATCGGTGTCGTGTTGAATAGTTGTCTGGAGGTCTTGAGTGTTTTTCTATATATCTTAAATAGTTAAGGCTCTGGCGTGGGCGATTCCATTAGCGGGTTCAGGTATATGTTTTTTACGAATTGTGGCGTGATTTGGGATGAAATTTTGATTTGGGAAAATTGACTTTCAGTCACCTTTCCAAACGTGTAATATATGTCGTTCAAGAAACTAACATCTGAAACTTGCTGTAGTGTCGTGAGCGAAGCAATCTATGAATTGCTCTAAAGCGTTTCGCTATCGAGTGACACTTTTTTTTGGCGAGTGACAATAATTAATTGGCGATCCACATCTATTCAGAGGATTTTATCCATGTCGGTAAATAAAGTTATTCTCGTTGGCAACCTTGGCAAAGACCCGGAGCTTAAATACACCCCAGCCGGGGCAGCCGTGGTTAACTTTTCGCTGGCCACCAGCGAAAGCTATAAAGACCGTGAAGGCAATCGTCAGACCAAGACCGAATGGCACAATATTGTCGCCTGGCGTCAGCTGGCTGAAATCTGTGGCAAGTTTCTGCACAAAGGTAAGCAGGTCTACATCGAGGGCAAAATCACCACCCGCAAATGGCAGGATCGCGATGGTAATGATCGTTATACGACAGAAATCGTTGCCGATCAGATGCAGATGCTCGGTCGTGCTGGTGATGATAGTGGTGGCCAAGGCGGTGCTTATACACAGAATCAGAACTCCTACGGTCAACAGCAACAAAGTCAGCAGCAACCGCAACCGCAGCAGGGGCAGCAACAAGGTTATGGTGCGCCACAGCAGCCACAGCAGCCACAACAAGCCCAGCAGCAGCCGCAACAGGCGCAGCAACCACCACAACAACAGCCGCAGCGTCCGGCGCCGGTTTATGAAGAGCCGGCCTTCAATCCGGATGACGAGATCCCCTTTTAGCGGTTGAGTATCATGTTTAGTGTTAAGGCTGTCAGCGTTTGCGTTGGCAGTCTTTTCTATTTCAGGTCAAGGAGTTTGCGATGATTACCACGATTGTTCAGTTTGCTCTGCCGCAGCCGATGACGGTTGAACAGGCCAAGGCGGTATTCCTGTCTACTGCGGAGAAGTATCAGCAGAGTGCCGGTCTGATCCGTAAATATTATTTGCTGTCCGACGATGGTTTGACCGCTGGCGGTGTCTATCTGTGGCAGTCGCGAGCGCAGGCCGAGACAATGTTCAGCGATGAGTGGTTCAGCTTTGTCAAGGGCAAGTATGGTGGCCGACCGACGGTGAGTTATTTTTCTTCGCCGGTAGTGGTGGATAATGTGACTGGGTACGTTGAGGAGGGTTGATTCTTCTGTGGACAGCGTGATCATTCTTGTCCCCTGCATCATCCCCTCTATTGCTGTTTAGTGTTGACAGTATTTCATCCCCCTGATAAACACGATCTGGTAATTTGCTCATGAAGATACTGAGCGACCAACAATTAAATAGATACTAGAACTGTTTCAGATGCTCGTAATGAGCTTAATAGGGAACCCTGTGAAATTCAGGGACGGGCCCGCCGCTGTAACTGGGGACGAACGCTGCTTTATGTCACTGCCGAATTTTGGTGGGAAGACGCGGCTAGTAGGATGATCCGGAAGTCAGAAGACCTGTCTGAAATGTTGTGATACGCCTACCCAAGGCAAGGGTGCGTGTTGAAGTCTTGGGGATAGAAAAGGGATGTCCCAGGTCGATGTTATTCGGTCTGGGTTTTTTTGCGCCCGGATCAGATGTGTAATTCTGTAGGAGCGTAAAGATGAAGAGTTTGAAAAGTTGTCTGTTGACTGTCGTGTTGTTGACCTTGGCGATCACGGTTTGGGCCGATGGCGAACCCGATCTGTATGAACTGGGGCAGCTGGTGGTTACTGCCGAGCGTTATCCGGTTAAGGAAAAGGAAAGTTGCCGTTTTGTCACTGTGGCGACGGCACAACAATTGGTGGAGTCGGGTGGCAACAATCTGATTGATGCCCTGAAGCGGACCGGAAGCCTGTCGTACAAATCGTTGGCACCGTTGGGTGTCAGCCGGATGGGGATGAAAAGCGAAGTGAGTATTCGTGGTCTTGAGGATGGCGAGTTGGTGCTGATTAACGGCGTTCCCATCCAGAGTGCTTCCGGCGGTAGCTATGATCTTAATGCCATTGGTCTCGATCAGGTTGAGCGGGTCGAAGTGCTCAGTGGTGCCGCATCGACATTGTATGGCGCCGATGCCATGACCGGGGTGATCAACATTATTACCAGGCAAACCGGTCAAGGGGTGTCCCCTTATGCCCGTGTCGAGGTCGGTGAAGAGGGTTATCAGAACCATAGTGCCGGTTTTACCAGTGCCCAACTGAATTTCGGTGTTCGTTATCAGCGTTTGGACGGCATTGATACCATCTATCGTAAATTTTCGACAAGAAGTCCCTATACCTACGATATGCAGGGTACTGACCAGTATTCTGCGAGCCTCAACTATCATCCTGTCGAGCATCTGTATGTGGACTATCTGTTCACGAGAATCGAGACCGGTTTTGTCAGACGTTATGAAAGTCCGACTAGAAGCCCGATTTTTTACGATCAGAATCAAGACAAGCATTTTGCCGACATCCGTTATGAGGCCGATAATTTCAAAATAAAGGGCTTCTATTCCTTTGATGAGTTGACCAAAGAGCAGACGTCACCGGCCAAGCCGGAAGAGAAGCGGCGCACCTATAACTATGGGTTGAGCAGTGACTACCGTTTTGATGCTCTGAGCTTTGAGCATACCGTGGGTGGTGATGTGATTCGCCGGGTGGCGGATTACGAATATTCATATGGTCGCCATTATCGTGATGACAGTGCCCTGTTCTGGCAGGTGAAGCGTCGGTTGTTGGAGCGTTTGCAACTGAGCGCCGGTGCCCGCGAGCAGTTTATCAATGGTGCTGATGGTGCTCGTGATTACAGCCGGTTTCTGCCGAGTGCCGGTGCGAGCTTCCGGCTGACTTCGGCTCTGAATCTGTTTGCTAATGCCGGCAAGGCGTTCCGTGCTCCAAGTTTTAACGATCTGTACTACAAGACAGGCACCCGTGTCGGGAATCCGGATCTGAATCCGGAAGAGGGTTGGACCTATGAGGCCGGAGTGAAATACGACCATCGTTATCTGCGTTTACGGGTGGCGCTATTTTTGATGGAATTTGAAGATAAAATCATCTCTTACGAGCGTGCCGATGGAATGAATAGTTACTACAATGCCGGTGATTATGAAAACAAAGGGGTGGAGTGGGATGCCATGTTTTATCCCTTTAACGGTCAAGATAATCTGCTGCAGAATATCACCTTGTCGGCACGCGGATTTGTCGCTAATCCAGTGGCCGACGATGAAAATGGCGATGAAGAGCAGGTGGGGCCGCGAGTGCAGACGGCGTTTGGCCTGAACTATTTGAGTGATCCTTTTACGTTCAACCTCGATGTGATTAATCAGAATGATCGCGAAGATGATCTGGAAAATGAGTTGACGGTTAATCTGTATTCCAAGTTTAAGTTGCCGGTTGGTTATGCCACCTTTACGGTCGATAACCTGTTTGATGAGGAGATTGTGACCGGAGGTACCACCAGTTCCGAATATTATGGTTTAGGGCGAATGATAAAGGTCGGATATGAAATTCATTATTAATGATCGGTCAAGGTCGATACGTGCCCGTAATCTGTCTGTTGAGCAGGCCCGCGATAAAGCATTGGCTGCCGCCGAAGCGGTGACGCCGGTTTTGTAGGCGTTGAAAAGAAAAAGATAAGGGTCGAAGCGATGTTGTTTCGGCCCTTATCTTTTTTTGCGATGAATCGTTATGTATGTAATTCGTGCAGGGTTAGTTTGGAAAGTCTGGCGTTGCCAGGCGCACATCACGTATCTCTTTGTTGGCCGCAACAATGCCTTCGCAGCAGCCGCTGACGTTACATAAGGCGGCCCCTTTAGTGAAGTCGGGGCTGGGGGTGGCACCGATAAATACCATGGATGCTTGCTCGTTACAGTGGCAGTTAATGAGCTTTTCTAGGGCGATACCACAGTGGGGGCAGTAGAGATCATCTTTTTCACCGGCGATACGTTGGCTGGATAGCACCAGTTCGTCGTGGTCGCCTTCGACGGCGGAGATGACAAATTCTCCTTCGCGGTTTTCCCCTTTGAATTTGAGATGAATAGCGCTGACGCCTTGGAATTGATGGTCGGCACTGAGCAGGTTGCAGCCTTTGGGACAGTAGGCCGTTTTGACAATGTGGGGTTTGGGGGCCGCGGTGGATTGCGTCGATTGGATCGGTGGGTTGTTCGGGTAAATCCAGCAGCCGTTATTGTTGAAGCGTTTTTTCATCCTGTTCTCCCTGATTGGGTGCCCGTCGATATGACACATACGTGTCGTTATTTCTGTCAAATAAGACCAGCCTGCGAGGGTATATATGCGTTTATATCGAAGGTTTTAACGCAATGCGAGGAGAAATTATAGCTTAAGGTACTGGACAATGCTACGGGGAACGATAATCTTCAATGGTGGATTGAAACTGAAAATACTTTAAAAATCAATTTAAGGAGGGTGTCGTGAAAAATTATTTCGTGTTGATGCTGGTTGTCGGATTGATGCTGGGTGGCTGTGAAAAAGAGAAGGTGTCGGCGCCGGAACCGCAACCGACAGAGCAGGCTAAGCCGACAATCGTCGAGCAGGTGAAAGAATCTGCGAATAATGTTGTCGAACAGGCGACTGAGGTGGTTGATTCGGCTGCACAAATGGTTAAGGATAGTGGTGTTGCTACTGAACAGGCGGTGAAAGAGGTTGTGGCTACGGCAGCAGAGGATGTCAGTGCTGTTGCTGAGGTTGTTGAACAGAAAGCTGAAGCGATTGTCGATGCGGCTGAGCAGCAGGTGGCCGATGTAAAGCAGGAGGGGGCGCAGCTGGTCAATAATCTGGTTGATAGTGCTGTTGCCGTTCCAGAGGTTCCGGCTCTGCAGGCGTCGCAGACGGTAGTATTCGAATGTGACAAAGGTAACGTTACCCTGGCCCATGCCCAGCATGGTGAAGAGTATGGTTGCCCGAGCTGCCATGGTGCGTCAGCCCCTGGTCCGCTTGAGTTGGGTAAGACTAAGGCGCATACCCTGTGTAAAACCTGTCACAAGGCAAAAAAAGCCGGACCGACCTCATGCAGTGGATGTCATAAAAAATAACCCGGTTTGTATCGAGACGGAAAAGCCGCTACGACAATCGTCGTAGCGGCTTTTTTTATTTGTTGTTTTGGTGTTGAATTACCGTTGGTGTAGCCACTGTTCCAGCCGGTCCATCGCATCGCGTAGCTTGTCCAGCGAGTTGGCGTAGGAGAAGCGCAGGAATCCTTCGGCACCACTGCCAAAGTCGATGCCGGGGGTGACGGCAACGCCGGTGCTGTCGAGAATCTTACGGGCCAATGCCAGTGAATTGGTGCTGAGGTGACGGGCATCGGCCAGCACATAAAATGCTCCGACTGGTTCACTGTGGATGGGAAAGCCGAGCTGGCGCAAGCGTGCAACGATAAATTGCCGCCGTTCATCATAGGCGCTGCGCATGGCCGTGACGTCCTCCTGGCAATCACGCAGGGCGGTGATCCCAGCATATTGGATGAAGCTGCTGGCACAGATGAGAAAGTTCTGGTGGAGATTCTGCAGCACCCGCACGGCAGCGAGGGGGGCGATGAGGTAGCCGAGGCGCCAGCCGGTCATGGCATAGGCCTTGGAAAAGCCGCCGAGGACAAAGGCTTGATCGGTAAATTCAAGGATGCTGTGTTCTTCGCCCTGATAGGTGAGGCCGTGATAGATCTCATCGGAGATGATCGGCACATCTAACTCGGCAAGCTGTTGCAGCCAGTCGGTGGGTATCAGTGAGCCGGTCGGGTTGGAGGGGGAGTTGATGAGGATACCGCGGCTGCGTGGGCTGAGCACTTTTTTTACCTCGGCGGGACGCGGTTGAAAACCGTCTTCGGCACGGGTGAGGATCTCAACGGGGGTGCCACCGTTAAAGCGGATGAAGTTGGCGTAGCAGGCATAGCCGGGGTTGGTGAGGATCAGCTCGTCGCCGGGGTCGAGTAGAGCCGCAAACAGCAACAGCATCAATGGACTGGTGCCCGCTGAAACCAGCACTTGCTCCGGGACAATGGTCACGCCGTAGCGCTGTAGATAATGGTGGCAGATCTGCTGGCGCAGTTCAAGTAGGCCGAGGGAATGGGTGTAGGTGGTATGCCCGGCTTCGATGGCCTGTGTTGCCGCTGTAATAATTTTCTGTGGGGTTGGAAAGTCGGGTTCTCCCAGACACAGATAGATGATCTCACGTCCCTGTTGTTCAAGTAGCTTTGCCTGTTCCATGATCTCCATGGCAAGAAATGGGGTGACTTGGCGGGCGCGTTGTGACAAATGCAGCGACATCGAATTCTCCTTGTGAATTGTTTTGTTGAGCACTTGCCTGTCTGGACAATATGCGTCAGACGGCTATATTTGACAAGGGATCATCCTGGGAGGCTGTCGGACTTTACAAGAATCTACTGCGAAACCGCCTGATCGGTCCATATTTCCGTAGATTTTCGACAAATAGCGGTGCTATTAGCTCTCAAATCTTCGAAAATCTGCCCTCGAACAGTCGATTTCTCGTTACGATCCGCAAAGCCCGACAGCTGCCTAGTGAAATGCCGGATTTAACAAGGAGTGGATATGAAACGGATTGAGATTGTTAAGGGCGATATTGCTCAGTTGCAGGTCGAAGCCATTGTCAACGCCGCCAATCGATCGCTGCTGGGCGGTGGTGGTGTTGATGGGGCGATCCATCGTGCTGCCGGACCTGAGTTGCTGGCTGAATGCCGCAGCTTGGGTGGTTGCGATACCGGCGATGCCAAACTGACCAAGGGCTATGCGTTGCCCGCCCGTTATGTGATCCATACCGTCGGCCCAGTGTGGCACGGCGGTGATCAGCATGAGGAGCAGCTGTTGGCTTCCTGCTATCGGCAGAGTTTGAAACTGGCGGTTGCCCATGACGTGCGTTCCATCGCTTTTCCGGCCATCAGCTGTGGTGTGTATCATTTTCCCGTGGAGCTTGCCTGTGAAATTGCCGTGCGCGAGGTGTGTGTGGCCCTCGAACAGAGCAGTGTATTGGAGCGGGTCGTTTTTGCCTGTTTTGATGACGAGGTATATCAGGCATTACAGCGCAGCTTGGCCCGGCGGCGAACCGCTCAGCACTAAAGGGGCAGGGGCCGCCAGAATATCTTGCCGCCATTGAGCAGAGCGATGGCAACGCTGATGTCGAGGCCGGCAACGGCGGATAATAACCAATAGTGATCACTGGCCAGCCGTGACAGGGTGGCACCGAGGAATATCATCAGACTGAGAAAAAGGAAGAAGCGCGGACGGTAACATTGCCACAGCTTGGGCTGCCGCAATACCAGATAAATGCCGCTAAAAGATTCAGCTGTTGATGGTGGATCATCGCTTGTTGACCTGTTATGGTGGATGCTGTGGATTGGCTGGAGTTACTGTAAGTATTTTTTCCGCTCATATCTATCCCTGTTTCGTTGTTTTTATCCGCTAGGCGATACGTGGCTTGCATGAGGACTCTATGAGAAAAACAAAAGTTGTATGTACTATTGGCCCCGCTTCGGCAGATGAAACGATTATTGAACAGATGATCGACAGTGGGATGAATGTTGCACGCCTCAATTTTTCTCACGGTGATCATGTCTCCCATCATCGGCTGATTGAGCGAATCCGCAAAGTGGCAGCGCTCAAACAGCAGCCGGTGGCTATTTTGCAGGATCTGTGTGGACCGAAAATTCGCCTGGGGCAGCTGCCGGAGCAGGGGATACGACTGAATCAGGGTGATCCGGTGGTGCTGTGTTCTTCCGATGATGCGGCAAACGGTGCATTGCCGGTGGATTATCCTGAGCTGTATCGTGATGTTGATGTCGGCAATTCGATCATGCTGGCGGATGGCTTGATGGAGCTGCGGGTCGAGGCGATCCATCCACCCAATGTTCAATGTGTCGTGGTGAGCGGCGGTACGGCCTACAGTCGTAAAGGGGTCAATATGCCGTCGAGTGAATTGAGTATCCCCGCCTTTACCGCTAAGGATCGTGCTGACCTACTGTTTGGTCTTGAGCAGGGGATTGATATTGTCGCCCTGTCCTTTGTGCGTAGTGCCGTCGATCTGGACGAACTGCGCGCGATCATTGATGCGGCAGAACGGCGACCGAAACTGGTGGCAAAGATTGAAAAGCCGCAGGCCGTGGAACATATTGATGAGATTCTCGACGTCGTTGATGCGGTGATGATCGCCCGTGGTGATCTGGGTGTTGAAGTGCCGCTGGAGCAGGTGCCGGTGTTGCAAAAGCAGTTGATCCAGAGGGCGCGGCTTAAGGGTAAGGCGGTGATCACCGCGACACAGATGTTGTCCAGCATGGTCTCTAGCCCCCGACCCACCCGCGCCGAAGCCAACGATGCGGCCAATGCGATCTTTGATGGTACCGATGCGCTGATGCTTTCAGACGAAACGGCGTCAGGCAATTATCCTGTCGAGGCTACCCAGGTGCTTGATCGTATTGCCCGTGCGACTGAGCCGCATCTGGATTATGCTCTGAGCATGAATCAATTGGCTGATGTCGATCCGCCGTCGGTGTCGTGGGCGGTGGGGCACGCGGCCGTGACCTTAGCCGGAGATTTGCGTGCTTCGGCGATTGTCGCCTATACTCAGTCCGGGTTTACCGCCTCCTGCGTGTCGCAATTTCGGCCGAGCTGTCCGGTGTTGGCGTTGTCGACCGATGCGCAGCGCTGTCGACAGATGAATTTGCTGTGGGGCGTTGTGCCGGTGTTGATTGAGCCGTGCAAGGATACCGAAGAGATGTTCTGTCGCGCCCGTGAAGAGGTGGTTAAACGCAACTTGGCACAATCGGAACAGCGGATCGTTGTTACCGCCGGCACCCCGTTGTGGCAGCCGGGTTCAACCAATTTATTGAAAGTGATTGAGCTGGCGTAACTGTCTGGAACTGGAGTAGAGATGGAAGCACAACGACGTGAGGCTCTTATCGGCGCGTTGCAGGATGGTGACCGAGGTGTACGGCAGGCTGCGGCTCTGGAGCAGATAGAGCAGCGCCAAGATAGCGACGCGTTACTCAAACAGTTGGCACATTCTGAACGGACCAACCGTATTGCTGCGCTGTATGGTTTGGAATCGGTTGACAGTGACGCTATCCAGACGGCGTTGTGCGCTATGCTCAAGGATGACGATGCGGATGTGCGGGCGGTGGCAGTGCAGGTCGTGGGGCGTAAAGGCTATCCGGCCGCCCTTGCCGAGTTGGTCCGTTGTCTGCAGGATGATACGGCTGTTGCCGTTTATGCGGCACAGGCTCTTGCCGGTTACGCTGATCAGCGCTTGATCCCCTACTATGAAGCGGTGATCCGCAGCGGAGATGAGCAGTTGCAGTGCGCCTGTGTTCAGGCGGTTGCCGCCTGGCAACGAATTTCATTGTACTGCTTACGTTTAACCCATTTTCCACGCTGGAGCAATTCGATCAACGCTTGACTGCATTCCGCAGTGCCAATTTCGCTCAACGCCATGATGGCATCGCGTACCTGGCTTTTATGATTGAGGAATGGGTCGCGCTGGCAGGCGATCTTAATCAGTGTCGGTACCGCCGCCGAATCCGCTTGGGCACCGAGGGCAAGAATAATCTGATTCGGGAATTCGTAGTTTGGGCTCTCCAACTGGGTGATCAGCGTTTGAGTTGCTTCGGTGGTTTTGACCCGCGCCAGGGCGCGGATCGCCTCTTTGGCTACCCGACCATCGGGGTAATCCAGAAAGGGGATGAACACGCCGACCAGCTGTGGTCTGCGATTTTCACTGAGGATGGTGATGGCATTGCGGGTGACAAACCAGCGCTCATTATCCAGGGAGTCGATGAGGTGAGGGAATACCGCTTCACCCATAGTGACCAGCAGCTGACTGAGGAATTTGCGTAGTTTGTGATCCCGTTCTTCACTTAAGCGCTGAATCAACAGGTTGCCTATCTCTTCGGCCGGCAGCTCTTGAATCGTGCGGTTGATCAGATGTTGCTGGTGGCTGTCTGATGCATTGTCGATCAGCAGATCGATTAACGGTTTGCCACTCAGCGAGGCCAGCGCCTGACATAATACCCGGACATAGCGCGGTGGCGTCACGGTTGTCGCGGGTTCCCTGTTGCTCTTCCATCGAGTGTTTGCGTGAACGGATGGCGGCCAAATCGAGCTCATTGGTCCATAGCGTAGAAACGTGCTGCTGTTCCAGTAGTTCCTGAACCCCACCCTGCGCGGAGACCGTCGCAGGCTCATTGCTGCTGATGCGTGCCACAGCCAATAGGTGCCGATCGATGAGGTCAGGCAGTATCGTCAGGAGTTTTACCTTGTGGGCAAACAGCCGTTCGGCCAAAGAGGTCGGCAACGGGCTTTTGCTGAGCAGGGGCTGATCGTTGACGAGAAATTGCTGACGCCTGACCATGAGTACGATGGGCTGACCATCGCGTTGAAGCACGGTGCTGAACAGGTCGAGAGAGTTCTGGATGGCGATATTGAGCGCCGGGTGGCCGTCGGGATAGTAGCTGACATTTCTAAGTAGCTTGGCAAAGCCGATCAGCGTATTTTCCAGCGCCGTGTCGCTGAAACCTTCCATTGATAAGCCCATTCGTCTTTAGCGCAAATATTCCGTGTCTGATCTGATTCGCCCAGCATAGCTTTTAGGTGGGAATTTGTAAATTATTTAGAGGATGGTGCCGTGCCGCTGCTGTTGTTATGAACAGCAGCGGCATGACGGGTTTGATGGCGTAATCTACACGGCTGCCAAAGCTTTGGCAGCGGCCTCAATAGTCTGATCGAGATCGTCCTTGCTGTGAGCAATGCTCATGAAGCCCGCTTCAAACTGGGATGGCGCCAGATTGATGCCGCTATCGAGCATGGAGCGGAAATATCGACCGAAGGCCTCGGTGTCGCTGCCCAGGGCATCGTTGAAGTTGTTGACCAGCCCTGCGCAGAAGTAGGTGCAGAACATGCCGCCGACGCGTTGCAGGCAGGTGGTGACACCGGCCTGGGTCGCGGCCTGACGCAGCCCTGCTTCGAGATAGGCACTCTTCTCCTCAATCTGCTGATAGAAGCCCTCTTCCTGAAGTAGTTTCAGGGTGGCGATGCCGGCACTCATGGCCAGCGGGTTGCCCGACAGGGTTCCCGCCTGGTAGACGCCGCCCTCGGGAGAGAGCTGATCCATCAACTCTTTTTTGCCGCCGAAGGCACCAACGGGCAGGCCACCACCGATGATTTTACCCAGGCAAACCAGATCGCCACGCACGTCGAAGCGTTCCTGAGCACCGCCGTAGGCAACGCGGAAGCCGGTCATTACCTCATCAATAATCAGGATAATGCCTTCGGTAGTACACAGCTCGCGAATCCCTTGCAGGAATCCGGGCTGAGGCGGTACGCAGCCCATGTTGCCGGCAATTGGCTCGATAATGATACAGGCGATCTCATCTTTGTTGGCGGCGACCATGCTCTTGACGTCGTCAAGATCGTTATAGGTGGCGGTCAAGGTGTATTTGGCGAAATCAGCCGGGATACCCGGTGAGGTGGGGACGCCAAAGGTCGCGGCGCCGCTGCCCGCTTTAACCAGCAGCGAATCGGCGTGGCCATGGTAGCAGCCGTCGAATTTGAGGATCTTGTCACGACCGGTGCAGCCACGGGCGAGACGGATGGCGCTCATGGTCGCTTCGGTGCCCGAGGAGACCATGCGCACCATTTCGATGTTGGGGTAGGCTTCACAGACCATGTTGGCCAGTTCGATCTCCTTATAGGTGGGAGCGCCGAACGATGCGCCACCGGCGGCAGCCTGCTGGATCGCCTCAACTACCTTGGGGTGGCAGTGGCCCAGAATCATCGGTCCCCAGGAGCCGACATAGTCGATGTAGCTCTGGTTGTCGGCATCGTAGATACGACTGCCTGCGGCATGGTCGATAAACAGTGGCTCGCAGCCGACGGATTTAAAGGCACGGACCGGGCTGTTGACACCACCGGGGATCACCTGTTTGGCTTGATTGAAATAGTCATGTGATTGATCATGTTTCATAAAAATTCTCCTGGCGAAGATATTCACATTAATTGGCAGATATTGGCGTTTGCATGTTGAGATGATACAGTGGCGAGCGCAGAGCGCCTTTGTCGGGATAAGGCGCGTGCAGTCTATTTTGTAACGACATGGATGCAAGGAGGCTGTCCGAGAATACGTGCCGTAGCGAGAAATCGGCTGTTTGAGGACAGATTTTCGTAGGTTTGAGAGCGAATAGCAAGCTATTTGTCGAAAACATACGGAAATATGAACCGATCAGGCGGTTTCGTAGTAGGCACTTGTATTGTCGGACAGTCTCCTATTATAACGCCTGACTGCTTGTCAAGCGGTGCGATGATGGATAATCCCCTGTTTTTAAGGGGTTAGCGGTGGGGAAGAGAATGGTTCTTGGTGTGACCGGAGGAATTGCCAGCGGTAAAAGCACCGTGGTGGCGATGTTGCAGCGCCTCGGGGCGCAAATTGTCAGTGCCGATCAGCTGTCACGGGAGTTGGTGGAGCCTGGCTCGTCGGCTCTAAGTGCTCTGATGAAGCGTTTTGGTGAGCAGATTCTACATGCGGATGGCACGCTGAATCGCCAGCAGCTTGGTACGATTGTCTTTGCCGACGAAGAGGCGCGTCATGATCTTGAAGCGATCCTTCATCCGGCCATCGCAGAATTGTCGCAGCAGCGGTTACGGCAGGCTGCAGAACAGGTGGGGCAAGACGGGCTGGTGGTCTACGAAGCGCCACTGTTGTACGAGGCCGGTGCGGAAGGGCGGGTCGATAAGGTGCTGAGTATTGTGGTTGATGATCAGGTGCAGCTGCGACGGTTGATGGGCCGTGACAATAGCGATGCCGATGTCGCACAACAACGGATTGACGCTCAGATGCCGCAGGGTGAAAAAGCACGTCGTGCTGATTATATCATTGATAATTCCGCGGGGTTGGAGCAACTACAACGGCAGGTTGAAGAGCTGTATGGTCAGTTGTTGGCTGGTGGGAGATAGCCTTGGTGTGTAAGAATCGTTGTCGGGTTACGTTCCGTTAACCCGACCTACCGTTATCAACGAAATAGCAGAGAGGTAACGTTTCCCACCAACAAGGTTCTGCATAACGGTGCCACGGAAAAAGTAAATACCGACTAAACAATCAAATTATTCAACGCTTCAGCTATGTAAAAGAATCAAATCAGTCGGTCTCAAGACCGACTTGCCGCCAAGGTGAAGCAAGACGGAAGGCGACTCATCGTAAGTGGATTTGCGACCCCCGGAGGGCCAGGTTTCAGGCGATTTCTTTGCCCATTTTCTTTGGGTCCAATAAAGAAAGTAGGTCGGCTGCGGGACGAAACCCGCGACCTTGGTCTTGATGTTTTTTCCAATCACCGCACAACAAAAAAAGGCTTACGCAAAATGCGTAAGCCTTTAAAATTTTTCAGTGTGCTGTTCTCTCGTCTACTGACGGTAGCCCAACCGCGTCGATAGTGTTGCTGCAGCATCAATCACCAACGGCGTCAGTTCTTTTTCCATCCGCTCAGTGGTGAAGCGCATCGACGGCCCAGACAGGCTGATGGCGCCAACAATGCGGCGTGTGTAGTCGCGAATCGGGGCGGCAATGCAACGTACGCCCGGATCCAGCTCTTCATTGTCCATGGCATAGCCATTTTCTACCACCAGCTTGAGATCCGCTTTAAGGGCATCGCGGGTTGCATGGGTCGTGGAGGTAAATGTCTGGAGATCTTTGGGCAGGAATGAGTCCATCTCCTCGTCGGACAGGTTGGCTAGATGAACCTTGCCGGCGGCGGTGCAGTAGGCCGGCAGCCGGGAGCCAACCCGGGAGACAACCCGGACGGTCATGTCGGTTTCGACGACATCGAGGTAGACGACATGGTTTTCTTTGAATATGGCTACGTAAGCTGTTTCATTACACTCTTCAACCAAGTTTTCAAGGGTGAGCTTGGCTTGGCGCAGCAGGCCCATCTGCTTGATGAATGTTTGACCGAGTTCTAATGATTTAAGGCCGAGGCGGTAGTTTTCTGTTGCCTTGTTTTGCTCGATATAGCCACGTGATTCCAGCGTCGCCAGCAGCCTGAAAACGTTGTTTTTGTGCAGCTTCAGGCGTTTGCTCAGCTCGGTGACACCGAGTTCGTCCACCTCATCGTGAAATTGCTCAAGAAGATCTAGGGCATGGGATACGGCCTGAATAATATATTCTGATTTGTCTTTTTTGGCGGGCATGGTGACGTCCCCTGCTTACGTATGAGTGGCTAGCTGTTATTTTATTATCGTGATGGCTTATGTATAGAAATGTTTTTCACTTGTCAAGCCTGCGTGGTAAGTAATGCGAAATCTGTTGCGATGGCAGAGCCTTTTGGTTTGTTTAGTTTTCAATTAGCGCCCATTGTGAATGGTTATCCCCTTTAGGTAGACCATGTTGAACGTGTTCTTGAAATTAGATTTTTAAAGAATATAGAATGTTGTTTTATAAGTGTCAAGTTGTTAAGTTGAAAAAGGGTTGACATGTAATCTTTAACTGAAAAATCCATGTTTAAATGGCAGGATAGGCGTGTGTATAAGAATATAACAGATCGTAAAAAGCGTATACGGTGGCGGGGCTGTCTCTGGCTAAATTAACCGTGGTTTTCATGTTGCCAAAACAGATTATCATTTTTTTTAAGCATTCAGGTCGAGGGATTTAGTGGCAACTCTGACTGGATTGTCAGAGTTGCCAGGCTTGTCAGTTGAAACAAGCAACATAAATGTAATGGGAATGGATGTGTTGCTGTGGGGTTTATCCGGTTGGTGAATTGTCCGATTTGGTGATTTCACGTAGTACGCTGGTGGCAAAACTACCTGCGGGAAGGGCAAAGCTCAGCTGCAGAACCTTCTCTTGTTCCTGTTGGCTGGCGTTGCACGACACCTGTTGCAGTGGGATACGTAATGGACGTCTCTCGCCGCTGACTTTTAGACCGGGCAGGCGATTGAACATGGTTTCATCCAACTGTTCTTTTTCGAGCAGGCTCTGTTCAAGGATTCCGGTCTGGCCGCTGGCGATCATCGCCTTGTGTCCCGGCAGCAGTCCTGTTGGACTGATTTCCAGCCGGTCCGCGCGCAGTTGTTCTGCCTGGTGGTCTTCAACCCTGAAACAGGCACCTTTGTCGTGGATATAGGTGATATCACCGGGCCATAAGGTATCGAGGCTGTCGAGGCGCATCTGTACCTGACGATCAAACAGTTCAGATTGGTAGGCCGACAGATAGAGGCGCAGTAGTTTGCGTGGCAAGGCTAACACGGCCTGTCGATGGGTCTGTCCCTTGATCAGGCCATGGAGCAGGCGACGCTCATCGCGGAACCGACCCGGCAGGGCCGCGAGGGCGCCCTGATAGTCATCCTGTCGATAGGCCTGGGCGGCAAGTTGCCAGCGATTATTGGTGATTTTTTCCGGGTCACCGATGATCTGCTTGGCGGCTTCTGCAAAATCCTCGCGAAGGATGGCACCACCAACCAGCTGGTTGTTGTCCATCACACCGTAGCGTTGTTCGCCAAAAAAATTGGGGACGCCGACATGTTCGAGAACGTGGAGGATATCTTTGGCGCGTGTTTCGGCGTCATCCACCACATCGTGGATCTGGATATGAAAGCGGTTGCCGCGCAGGTGCCCCAGCCGTAATTTATTGGTATGGCGCTGGACATCGAGGATGGTGATCCCTTCCAGGTCCAGATCCCGGATGCGTTCTTCATCAATCAGCGGCAGTGAAATGTACTGGCGGGTGATGGCGCGGGCATCTTTGAGCCCGGCATAGCCGACCTCTTTTTCACGCACGCCGAGGGCGGTAGCGATGCGCTGCATCATGGCAAAGGTACTCATCCCATGCTTTTCAACGCGCAGGTAGAGGTGTTCTCCCTCACCGCATGGCTCGTAAGCGGGAATCTCTTCAACAATAAAGTCTTCCGGGGCCTCCTTGATCTGGCCACCGGTTCCGGGAAAGGCTGCTGTGAGGTAGTTTTTCATGCTTGATCCAGTATGTGGCGGTTACGAAAGCCCATTGCGGTGGTCGGCAGCAGGCTTGCATCTAGGGTGAAGTCACTGCGGCGGCGATGGTGCTGAAAATGTACCGGCAGGCCCTGGTCGAGAAAACGACGCATGTATTTTGACAGCGGATAACCGTCGAGGTTCAGGGTGTAAGGCTGGCCAAGTTGATTGGTGTAACCATCGATGGTCGGCAACAGTTCGGCAACCTGCTGAGCGTAATCTTGAACGTCCGTGACAAAATAAAGATCTCCCTGCGGTTTCAGATAATGGAGCATCTGAGTGAGGAAGGTCTGGTTAACCAGTCGGCGGTCACGGTGACGCTTTTTGGGCCAGGGATCAGGGCAGTTGATGTAGATCGCTGACAGTAGATCGGGCCGACCAAAACGGCTGAATAGGTAGCGGGCTTCGATACGCATTACCCGGACATTTTCCACCGGGCTTACGTCGATACGGCGACAGCTCTTGTAGCAGCCCTTGTTGTAGATGTCGATGGCGAGAAAGTTCATTTCCGGCTGCTGGGCAGCACGCTGGACAATGAAGTCGCCTACTCCACAGCCGATCTCAAGGGCGAGAGGTTGAATCTTTGGGAACAATTGGTTGAGATCCTGATCGGCGGGCAGTTTCCAGGCATCGATAAACGTGGGTGAAATGATTTCTATTTTGCGCTGAGTCATGATCTTATCCAGTGTTCTTTGTTGATCGCGTGAGCTTTATGGAAATTATATGAGTTGTTCTCTGTCGATTTTCGTGGCACCACAGTGACGAAATGTCGGGACACTAGCACAGCTCCCCGCTAAATGCAATCCAGCCGGGCGCCGTGGTGAAAGGGCCTGTCTGGGCGCCGTTATTTAGCTTAATGGGGGGTGCTTTATTGAGGGATGCTGGAGTGTTTCAGATGGAAAAATCTTGTATTCGTGGGACGGCATCGTTACTCTTACCTGTTGTGTTTATAGGTTAAGACAGGGCCCTCTCAGCGTAACACTGTTATTGTCGTTGATGGTGGCGGTGTTTGATGGCTGTAGTTTGTTGAAATTCCAGTGGCTGATGGCCGCTTGTCAAGAAGGAGGGCGTTATGCTCATCGTCATGCATCATAGTGCGCAGCAGCGCGAAATCGAACAGGTAAGGGCGGCCGTTCAGGCAATGGGGTTACGGGCAGAACCGATCCCCGGTAGTGAGCGGACGGCGATTGGCGTCCTGGGTAATCAGGGCTATGTGGAGGATTCAACGATCCGCAATCTGCCCGGAGTACGTGAAGTGATCCATGTCAGTAAACCGTACAAGCTGGTATCGCGAGATTTTCATCCCGAGTCGACCCTGGTCACTGTTGGTTCCGTTGTTATCGGTGCCGGCAAGCCAACCGTGGTAATGGCCGGGCCCTGTTCCGTTGAAAGCGAGGAGCAGATGATGGCCAGCGCCGCCGAGGTTAAACAGGCCGGTGCCCATATCCTGCGCGGTGGGGCTTTTAAACCACGTACCGGGCCCCATTCCTTTCAAGGGCTGGGTGTAGAGGGTCTGAAGTTGTTACGTCAGGCCGGTGATGCGGTGAATATGCCGGTGGTCACCGAGGTGATGCGTATCGGTCAGATCGATGATGTCTGTCGTTATGCGGATATGTTGCAGATCGGCGCCCGGAATATGCAGAATTTTGATCTGCTCAAAGAGGTGGGAAAACTCGATCATCCCGTACTGCTCAAGCGGGGGATGAGTGCGACCATTGAAGAGTTTCTGGCTGCTGCGGAATATATCCTCGCCGAGGGCAACCAGCGGCTGGTTCTCTGTGAGCGTGGCATTCGCACCTTTGAGCGGGCAACGCGTAATACCTTGGATCTTTCGGTAGTGCCTCTGGTGCGGCAGCTGAGTCATCTGCCGATTATTGTTGATCCCAGCCATGCGACAGGAGTGCGTTCTCTGGTGCCGGTGATGTCGAAGGCTGCGTTGGTGGCTGGTGCTCATGGTTTAATGATTGAGGTGCATCATGATCCGGAACGGGCGCTGTGCGATGGCGCGCAAAGCCTGGATGGCCCAGCCTTCGCACAGTTGATGACAGAACTGCAAGGCCTGCAGAACTTTTTAAGCTCAACGTCTGTAACGATGGGGATGTAATAACAATGACGATGAATACCCTGATGGCCAGTATCAACAGTTTCATCTGGGGGCCGGTGATGTTGGCGTTGCTGGTCGGTACCGGTGTGTTGCTGACTGTCCGCCTCGGCGGGTTGCCATTGCGCCAATTGCCCCATGCCCTGAAACTGGTGTTCAGTGGTACGGATGACGAGAGTGCCGAAGGGGATATCTCCCCCTTTCAAGCGCTGACGACGGCGTTGGCGGCCACCATCGGTACCGGTAATATCGCCGGTGTTGCGACGGCGATCTACCTCGGTGGTCCCGGTGCGGTGTTCTGGATGTGGGTATGCGCGCTGTTTGGTATGGCGACCAAATATGCCGAAGCCGTACTGGCCGTTCATTTTCGTCAGCATCTGCCCGATGGCACCATGCAGGGTGGTCCCATGCGTTATCTTTCCGAAGGGCTGGGTCAGAAATGGCTCGGTGTGCTGTTTGCCGTGATGGGCAGTATTGCCGCCTTTGGAATCGGTAGTATGGTGCAGTCCAATTCGGTGGCGGCGGCGCTGCAGAGCACCTTCGGCGTCGAGCCGATGATGACAGGTATTGTTCTAGCCGTGTTGGCCGCAGTGGTGGTGATCGGCGGCATTCAGCGCATCGGTCGTGTAACCGCTAAGCTGGTCCCGGTGATGGCTGTCCTCTATGTTGGTGCCGCGGCAATGATTCTGGTGATCAATGCCGATAGAATCCCCCAGGCTTTTTCGCTGATTTTTTCCCACGCTTTTACGCCGGCTGCCGGTAGTGGCGGTTTTGCCGGGGCCAGCGTAGCCATGGCGGTCCGTTTTGGTGTGGCGCGCGGCGTTTTCTCCAACGAGGCCGGCCTCGGCAGTGCGCCAATTGCTCACGCTGCGGCAAAAACCTCCAGTGCGGTGCGTCAGGGGCTGGTGGCCATGACCGGCGTCTTTTTCGATACCATTATCGTCTGCACCATGACCGCTCTGGTGATCCTCACTTCAGGGATATGGGATAGCGGCCAGAGTACAAGTGCCTTAACGGCGCTAGCGTTTCAGAGCGCATTGCCGCAGGCGGGTGGAGTGATCGTCACCGTGGCCCTGGCGGTGTTTGCCTATTCGACTATGATCGGCTGGGCGTATTATGGTGAGCAATGTATTGAATATGTCTTCGGGCTTCCCGCCCGGACACCGTATCGTTATCTGTTTTGCCTTGTCATTGCCTGGGGGGCGGTACAGAAGATCGCCTTCGTCTGGGATTTTTCCGATGCCATGAATGGTGCCATGGCGATACCTAATTTGATCGGCCTGATAGGCTTGTCCGGCCTGGTTGTGCAGTTGACCCGCCAACATTTTTCCTCTTCAAAAGATTGATGATCTCCTCGTGACTGTTCGTTGTGCTGAAGTGGCGTTATTGGCGCCGTTACCGCGTCCATTGACCTACCTGTTACCCGATGACTTGGCCATGCAGGTGCAACCCGGCATGCGGGTCAAGGTGCCGCTGGGGCGCCGTTCTGCCGTGGGTGTTGTGCTGGCTGTGACTGACGACTGTTCTCTGCCGCGGCTTAAGCCGGTGGATGAGGTGCTCGATGAGTTGCCGTTGCTCAATGAAAAGTTGCTGGAGTTTATCCGCCGCGCCAGCGCCTATTATGTCCATCCGCTGGGCTTGGCACTGAAAACCGCATTGCCCGCCGGACTCGGCTCGTTACAATCGGCACCGAAAATAAAGCAGACAAAAGTTTACTGTCGCACCGCGCAGCAGCTGGAACTGCGTGGCGCAATGCAGCGTCAGGTGCTGGACTATATCGAGCAGCATCAACCGGTGGACCTGGCGGTGTTGCGAGAGCAGTTTTCCTCCCCCTATAGCGTTTTGCAACGCCTTGAATCCCTTGATCTCATCCGTTACGATGTGCAGGAAACGGCCCGTGACCCCTTTGTCGGTCTCAATGTCAGCGCCGACTTGCCCCAGGTGCTAACCACAGAGCAGGCCAGTGCTGTTGACGCGATCAGCGCTGCAACTGCTGAGCAGGCCTTTGTGCCGTTTTTGCTGCATGGTGTCACCGGCAGCGGCAAGACCGAGGTCTATCTCCAGTCGATTCAGGCAGTGCTGGCTGCGGGTAATCAAGCGTTGGTGCTGGTGCCGGAGATCGCCCTGACGCCGCAGCTGGTAGCCCGTTTTCGTGCCCGCTTTGAGGCGCAGCAACGCAGGGTCGGTGTTCTCCACTCGGGGATGTCGGCGGCCGAGCGCTATGATATGTGGCGTGCCATCGTTCGTGATGGAAGAGATACTGGGGAGGGTGATGGGGTTGATATTGTTATCGGTGCCCGTTCGGCGGTGTTTGCGCCGTTATCGCGGTTGGGGATCATCGTTGTCGATGAAGAGCATGACGACAGCTATAAACAGAGTGAAGGGTTTCGTTATCAGGGCCGCGATCTGGCGCTGATGCGTGGCCAGATGGAAAAGGTGCCGGTGGTGCTCGGCAGTGCCACTCCGGCATTAACCAGTTACCGTCGGGCGCAGCAGGGGGCGTTACGTTGTCTGCCGTTGCCGCAGCGCATCGGTGATCGCACCTTGCCGCAGGTTGAGCTGGTGGATATGCGCACCGCCACGGTTGAGGGCGGTTTGTCTGAACCGCTCATCGAGGCCATTGACGAACGTTTACAGCGCGGTGAGCAGAGCCTGTTGTTGCTCAATCGACGCGGATTTTCCCCCTACCTGCTGTGTGGGGACTGTGGCGGCAGCTATCGCTGTCCGAACTGTGATATCACCCTGACCTGGCACCGCCAGGTGGCTCAGTTGCGCTGCCATTATTGTGACTATATGCAACCGCCGAAGGACTGTTGTCCGCAATGTGGTGGCGCGGCCATGGAGCCTGAAGGGATGGGCACCGAACGTCTGGCCGCCGAGTTGCAGCAACGCTTTCCCGGGGCCCGTATTGCTCGCATGGATCGCGATACCACCAGTGCCAAAGGGGCTCAGCAGGCTCTGGTCTCCAAGATGGAGGCACGGCAGGTCGATATCCTGGTCGGCACGCAGATGGTCGCCAAGGGGCACGATTTTGCCGCCGTTACCCTGGTGGGTATCCTCGATGCCGATGCCACCCTTAATTTCCCCGACTTTCGCGCCGCGGAACGCAGCTTCTCGTTGCTGGCCCAGGTGGCCGGTCGGGCTGGTCGCGGTGAGCTGCAGGGGGCCGTCATTGTCCAGACCTATGCGCCGGACAATCCTGTACTCTCCTGTGCTGTCGATCATGATTATCATACGTTTGCCGAACAAGAATTGCCCATGCGTCAGATGTTGCTTTATCCTCCCTATGGCTATCTGGTGAATCTGCTGATCTCCGGTCTTGATCGTAAAAGCGTAGAAAACTGTGCTGAGCAACTGGCCGGCATGCTCGACGGTACTGCGGGGGTGGAGGTCCTTGGCCCCGCCGCCTGTCCACTGTTTCGGCTGCGTAACCGCTATCGCATGCAGATCCTCCTCAAATCAGAAACACGTCCCCCTTTGCGTCAACTGTTGGCCGGAGCCGCGCAGTGGCGAAAAAATTTCCCCGCCACCGTCAGCCTGGCGATCGATGTTGATCCTGTCGATATGATGTGAGTGCCCGGCTACTCACTGGGTTCTTTGTCTACATGGTTGTGACGCCTGGTTGTTAAGGTTTCCCCGTGGCGTTCGCTGCGCGGTTCGTTATTATGGCCGTTGTCGATCCACAGACCTTTGCTGGGTGCTTTTATGAGTGTCTTTGTGGGTATTCCAGAGTTGCGGTGTGACACGGAATGTCAGGTCCTTATCTCCTGTGATCATCTTCTGCAGGGAATTGTTTTAAAAAACATCTACAATTTCAGGCGGCTAAGGCGTTATTTTTCTCGGTCGTATCTTTTTGGCACGGCTCGTGGAATATGATGTGATGAGTTGTTGCTTGGCGCCGATCATGTCGCCACTTACTGAAAAGCACATGATGTATGTGTTGAATTTTTATTTAAAACGAGTTCGAAGAGGAGAAGCAAATGACACCTGCCATCGACGAAAAAGTAGAGACTATTTTTCAAGAAGTTTTGAACCGTAATCCCGGCGAAGCTGAATTCCACCAAGCGGTACGCGAAGTTCTTGAATCTCTGGGTCCTGTTCTGGTCAAGTATCCTGACTTTGCTCATCACAAAATTTTTCAGCGTCTCTGTGAGCCTGAGCGTCAGATTATCTTCCGGGTGCCCTGGACTGACGACAAGGGCCAAGTTCAGATCAATCGCGGTTTCCGTGTTGAGTTCAACAGCTCTTTAGGCCCCTACAAGGGTGGTCTGCGTTTCCACCCCTCTGTTTACTTGGGCATCGTTAAGTTTCTCGGTTTTGAGCAGATCTTCAAGAATGCTCTCACCGGCCTGCCTATCGGTGGCGGCAAGGGTGGTTCTGACTTTGATCCCAAGGGTAAGTCCGATGGCGAAATCATGCGTTTTTGCCAGAGTTTCATGACGGAACTGTATCGTCACATTGGCGAGCATACCGACGTGCCCGCCGGTGATATCGGCGTTGGCGGTCGTGAGATCGGTTACCTGTTCGGCCAGTACAAGCGTATCACCAACCGCTGGGAAGCCGGTGTCTTGACCGGTAAAGGGGTGACTTGGGGTGGTTCTCTGGTCCGTACCGAGGCTACCGGTTATGGTGCGGTATTCTTTGTTGAAGAGATGCTAAAGGTGCGTAAGGACAGCTTCGAAGGCAAGACCTGCATTGTTTCCGGTTCGGGTAACGTTTCCATCTACACCACTGAGAAGATCAACCAACTCGGCGGTAAGGTTGTCGCCTGCTCCGATTCCAACGGTTACATCTACCACGAAAAAGGGATTGACCTCGCTCTGGTTAAACAACTAAAAGAGATCGAACGTCGTCGTATCAGCGACTACGTTAACTACCATAAAGATGCCAAGTATGTGGCTGGTGGTAACATCTGGGAGATCCCGTGTGATGTGGCCATGCCTTCGGCAACCCAGAACGAGATCAACGGTAAGGATGCCAAAAAACTGGTTGAAAACGGCTGTATTGCGGTTGGTGAAGGCGCGAACATGCCGACCACCCCTGAAGGGGTTAAGATCTTCCTCGACGCCAAGATCGCTTATGGCCCGGGTAAAGCGGCTAACGCCGGTGGTGTTGCCACTTCAGCGCTGGAAATGCAGCAGAACGCTTCCCGTGATTCCTGGAGCTTCGATTACACCGAAGAGCGTCTGCGGAAGATCATGCAGACCATCCATCAGTCTTGCTACGAGACGGCAGAAGAATTTGGTACTCCCGGTAACTATGTAAATGGTGCCAACATCGCCGGTTTCATCAAGGTTGCCAAGGCGATGGTTGCCATGGGTGTCATCTAAGTGTTAGCTATATGACATGATTGCGATATTAAAACCCGGCTTAGGCCGGGTTTTTTTATGCATAGGAGACTGTCTGACTTAGCAAGAATCTACTACGAGATCATCTGATCCGCCCATATTCCCGGACATTTCCGATAAATAGGCCAGCTATTCGCTCTCAAATGTCCGAAAATCTGTTCTCGAACAGCTAATTTCTCGCTACGATTCGCCAAGTCAGACAGTCTCCTAGGCTGGTGACTTGACCTGGATACTGTTAGTCCGTATCCTTGGAGGAATTTCAATCAATGATCTGCGGCTAAGTTTTACTGCGTTGTCTTTGAATCAGGATCAATCGAACATTAGAGGGGCGTCGATGAATAATGGATTGAAGTGTAGTGTGGTAGTAATGGTCTGTCTACTGTGTGTCGGCTGTCAGGGTGTCTATTTTGCCGCTATGGAAAAAGTAGGCTATCACAAGCGTGATATTTTGATCAACCGGGTTGAAGATGCGCGCCAGGCGCAACAGGAAACCAAGGAACAGTTTCAATCGGCACTCGAAGTGTTTTCAGCCCTGACCGGTTTTGATGGTGGTGATCTTGAAGTTAAATATAACGATCTTAAAGCGGTGCTTGAGCGTAGTGAGGCGAAGGCGGATGAGGTCCATGAGCGGATTAATGCCGTTGAGGATGTTGCGGAAGCACTCTTTGATGAATGGCAGGATGAGCTCGGTCAATACAGCAGTGCCAGCATGCGACGCTCCAGCGAACAACAGTTGCATGACACCCAGCGTCGTTGTCAGCGGCTGATTACCAGCATGCGCCGGGCGGAACGGAAGATCGAACCGGTGCTGACACCGCTGCGTGATCAAGTGCTGTATCTTAAACACAACCTCAATGCCCGCGCTGTTGCCGCACTGCGTAATGAACTCAGCGATGTTCAGGGTGATGTCGCTCAGCTTGTCGCCGAACTAGAGCGCGCGGTGGATGAGGCGGATCGTTTTATCACCGATTTAGAAGCACAACGTTAGATTTGACGGTAAACAGAAAAAATGACAGCCCGCCGTTATGTTACGGCGGGTTTTTTTGTGGGAAGGATTGCTTGAGCTTATATTTTTGATATTAATTATTAATACGGGTGATACGAAGTGACGGTTGAATAAGGATGAGCAATGGTGAGCGCAGATCGGGAAATAGAGCTGCTTCATGAATTGAAGCAGTTACGGCGGGAAAATCAGCGTCTGAGGTTGCTGAATAAGAAAATTATTCAGGAACGTGACGAAACTACCCGTACGTTCCGTGAACTGTTTGACAAGACACCCCACATTGCCGTGCAGGGCTATAGTCCCGAGCGCAAGCTGATCTACTGGAACCGTTATTCCGAAGAACTCTATGGTTATAGCCGTGATGAAGTCCTTGGCCGCAGCTGGGAGGATTTGTTTATTCCCGAAGAGATGCAATCTGCTGCGATCAACAGGATTGAACATTGGTTGGCGCAAGGGGGGGGGACGATGCCGGCGATTGAAGTGGTGCGCCGGCATAAGGATGGCTCGGAGGTGCCGGTCTACTCACAATATGTTGTGACTCGAACCCTTAGCGGGGGGGCCGAGATCTATTGCCTGGATATCGATTTACAAGAGCTGAAGCGCTCCGAAGCGCTGCTGGAGAAAACCCTGATTCTTTCTGTAACGGATCCGCTGACGGGGTTGTATAACCGGGGCTATTATAATCAGCAGATTCTCCCGGAGATGCACCGGGCGCGTCGCGATGGTAAGTATCTGGTTTATGCCATGCTGGATCTGGATCATTTTAAAAAATATAACGACACCTATGGTCATCTCAAGGGTGATGAATTGCTGCGGAAAATCAGTAGTATCTTCCAACAGCAATTGTCACGTGCAGGAGATTATGTTTTTCGTATGGGGGGGGAGGAATTTCTGGTGCTGTACAGCACCAGTGACGAGAGTTCAGCGGTGGTGCTGTTGGAGAATTTACTGGTTGCAATTGAAGACCTTGATATCCCTCACGCCAACAATCTCCCCTATGGTCATGTCACCAGTTCGGCCGGTGTTTATCTCTATCATCCAGAAGATAATCTTTCTCCTGATGTGCTCTATGCGCGGGCAGACAAGGCGCTGTATGCCGCCAAAGAAGCAGGACGAAACTGCGTCGTCGTTTATCAGTCGACGTAGCTGATTGCCGTTCTGCAGGGATGGTCTGGAGTGGCTCGGCATAATGGAAGCCCTGCAGGTAGTCACAGCCGATAGCGCCGGCTTTTTCAGCGGTTTCTTCATCAAAGACAAATTCGGCAACGGTTTTGATGCCAATCTTGGAGGCAATCATGGTGACTGTCTCAGCGATGGTTGCAGCGACGTCGTTTGAGGTGATCCGGCGAATAATTGAGCCGTCAATCTTGAGATAATCGACATCCAGCATCATCAGCCGTTCGTAGTTGGAATGGTCGGGAAAGACGTTACACTTTGTTGAGCTGAATTTTTTTTTAAGGAATGGAGGTTTTCTATGATCAGTCCCCCCGATCCCCGTTTGCTTGATCAACCTGCCATGGCCGTATTAGATCTCTATGGTCGGATGCTTTCCTATACGCGCAGCAAAAATTTTCAGGGTGTCCAGCCTGCCATGTGGCAGTGCTCGGATGAGAGCCAGGGGATCAAACGTGCCCTGTTTGGTTATGTCTATGACTGGCCGGTGTTTAATCTGGGGCGTGTCGGTGCCCTGATCGATGAACAACGCCTGATTCCCGCCGGGCGCCATGGTCAGGATCTGGTGATCTTTGGCGGTAGTCACATCGGCAGCCAGCTTAAAAATGGTATTGGTCATGTCGAACGGGTTAATGGCACCAATTCACCCTGTTGCGGCATGCTGTTTCGGGTGTTGAAAGACTATCTCCAACTTTACCAGCGAGCCAGTTGTCTGATTCGCCTGTTTCGTGAGGGGAGCAGTCCTCGAATTGAGATCCCCTATAAATATCTGTTTATGCCGCGTGCCAGCGACCGTCCGCAACTGAAGTTATACGTTGAACGGTTGGTAGAGGGTAGTGCGTTACGTGATTCCGGTCACGGCAAGATCTATCGTTTGAACAGAGAATTTGCCAATCATCATGACTTTGCTATTCGCCAACTTGACAGCGAGGGCCGGTTGATTGCTGATATGCTCGATAGCGACCATTTCGCCTTTGTGCAAAAACTCAACCATGACAGTCAGGAAGCAGAAGATTTAATTATCACCTCTGTGTTTGGTTTTATGAGTGAGATCGTGACCTCGCCTCATCCCCATCGTCGCCTGGCGGATATTCATACCTGGCGGCAATTTCATCTTTTAACTAATTACCTGACCGATCGTTTTGAATTGCGCGATCGCAACGTATTTATTGTTGCCGGGTTGTGTATCGACCACAGTGTCCGCCTCAATACCATTATCCCGCAATTCGGATTTCTGCTCGAAAACGGACGGGTGCTGGACGCGGAATATTTTGGTCCCGAAGAGATCAACGCCTTACTTAATCGTCACCCGCCCACGTTACCGGAGAAAAGTTTTATGGAGTATGCCGGAGTTAGCCGCGCATAGAGTGCTAGCGGTGAAGATCGGGCATGGAGTGCTAGCGGTGAAGATCGGGCATGGTGATCCGTGGCGGATGATGAGGGAGATCGAGAACACTAATCCGTTCTGCCGTTGTCGGATGATTTTGAAGATAAC
>JAGGYC010000118.1 GCA_021162745.1 Desulfuromonas sp.
ATAATTTCTTTGGCATTAATCTTGACGATTTAACTGGGCATCAATTTACTAAATCATATATGGCATCGGGACATCAAGCTGAAACAAAAATACTCAACGATACAGTATCCAAAATTGACAACTTGAATTTTCCAGATACAGATCTAGGCACTGGGGTCATCACCGCAACTTTGACATGGGGTAGCAATCCAGATCTTGACCTGCACATATTTGAGCCGAACGGTACACAGGTTTACTATTCAAACATGACCGGCCCTTCAGGCTATCTGGACGTTGATGACGTAACAAGTTATGGACCTGAGCATTATTTCGTTTCATGCGATATCCTTGAAACTGGGACGTACCGCTTTGGTGTAAATTATTATGCTGGTAGTTCTCTAGAAATGGCTGCGTTAACAATAAAGGCTGGCGATCAAATACGTTCCTGCAAACAAGCATTTACTGACCCATTAGGTTCATCTGGCAACGTAAACCCCTTGATTATGTTTGAAGTACAGGTAACAGGATCGCGTGAAGAGGGCTTTGAATTTGCAATTCGATAGCACGAGCAGCCCAAGCTAATTCATTCACACCGAACGCGAAATTAGTTAACAGAGGGAGCATAGGTTCCCTTTGTCAATCCAACCGTTATCTACTAATAAAGTCGAAGCGAAATCTACAATGTCAAATCCGCCTCACCCGCACACAGCTGCTCGCGCATCGCATTCACATCCGCATTAACCAAATATTCCTCAAAACTCATCACCCGATCAATCACCCCACCCGGTGTCAGCTCAATAACCCGGTTGGCCAAGGTGGAAACAAACTTCTGGTCATGGGAGGTAAACAAAATCACCTCGGAAAACTGGATCAGGCTGTTGTTCAATGCTGTGATCGATTCAAGGTCGAGGTGATTGGTGGGCTCATCAAACAGCAGCACGTTGGCGCTGGACAGCATCATGCGTGACAACATGCAGCGCACCTTTTCGCCACCGCTGAGTACGCTGGTCATCTTGGTCGCTTCGTCGCCGGAGAACAACATGCGGCCGAGGAAACCACGGGCAAAGCTCTCCCCTTCGTGGGGCGGGTACTGGCTCAGCCACTCGATCAGATTCATATCCTTTTCAAAATAGCTGCTGTTTTCCTTGGGGAAATAGGCATTGGTGATGGTCACTCCCCAGCGGAAGCTGCCACTATCGGCCTTGAGCTCACCGGCCAGGATCTGCATCAGGATGGTTTTGGCTTGGCCCTCACCGCCGACAAAGGCGATCTTATCCCCCTTGTTAACGATGAAGCTGACGTTATCCAACACCTTGACGCCGTCGATGGTTTTCGTTAAGCCCTCGACCTCAAGGATGATGTCGCCACAGGCACGTTCAGGTTTGAACACCACAAACGGGTACTTGCGCGACGACACCGGCAACTCTTCGATGTTCAGTTTATCGAGCATCTTTTTACGCGAGGTGGCCTGCTTGGCCTTGGAAGCGTTGGAGCTGAACCGGGCAATGAAGTCCTTCAACTCGTTGGCCTTATCGGTGGCCTTGCGGTTGGCGTCCTGCTTCTGCTTCAACACCAGCTGGCTGGCCTCGTACCAGAAATCGTAGTTACCGACATAGGTGCGGATGGTGCCGAAATCGATATCGGCAATATGGGTACAGGCCTGATTGAGGAAATGACGGTCATGGGAAACCACCAGCACGGTATTCTGAAAACGACCGAGGAACTCTTCGAGCCATTGGATCGATTTGAGGTCGAGGTGGTTGGTCGGCTCATCAAGCAGCAACACGTCGGGGTTGCCGAACAGCGCCTGGGCGAGCAGTACCCGCACCTTTTCGCCGCCTTCAAGCTCTTTCATCTTCTTCTGGCGCAGCTCTTCGCCAATACCCAGACCGTTGAGCAGTACCGCCGCTTCCGATTCCACCTCGTAGCCGTTCATGTCGGCGAATTCAGCTTCCAGCTCACCGGAGCGGATGCCGTCTTCCTCGGTGAACTCCCCTTTGGAGTAAATCGCCTCGCGCTCAGCCATCACCTCGTAGAGGCGTTGGTGACCCATGATAACAGTGTTGAACACCGTCTCCTCGTCAAAGGCAAATTGATCCTGACGTAAAACCGCCAGTCGCAGCCCTTTGCCAATGGTGACCTCCCCTTTGTCGGCATCGATATCGCCGGCGAGGATCTTGAGAAAGGTGGATTTACCGGCACCGTTGGCACCGATCAGGCCGTAGCAGTTGCCGGGGGTGAACTTGATGTTGACGTTTTTGAAGATGGTGCGTTTGCCGTAGGCAAGGCAGATATTACTGGCGCTGATCATGGCTGGTTTTCCTTTTCTACGTGCTCTTTAAAGTTTGTCGTGTAATCGTGATCGAACTGATCGCAGTTCGGAGGCGAAGCTATAGCACTTATCTCCTTGTCGGGCAACGCTTTTTGACTCAAATCGCCATCACTAAGATTGAGTTTAAGGCTTCGAATAAAATTGCTTCGCAACCACCCCCATCCCAACTTTCCCCCATCAAGCGGGGAAGGAGCTAAAATCCCCTCCCCCCGATTGTAGGGGAGGGTTAAGGTGGGGGGATAGATTTTAGAACGCAAAAAAGCCTCGACAGCTTCGTCGAGGCTTTTTCTTTTTATTTAATCTGAACTGCTTGTTGCATTCAGGATTCCCCTGCGGGAATCATTATTTTGTTCTGTTAAGATAGTTACCCAGTTTATCGGTTTACCCTGACCTGACCTGGCGGCTCTGAGACTGGCATTAGCTCTCCCTCCTGTCGGTATTCATGGATGACCAAAAAAACTCGTGCCCCGTTTACCCTATCGCTTACCTTATCCTGTATTAAACTACCTCGTTTAAGATTAAGTTCTCGTACACGATCTGTTACGCGATCTTTAACATGTTCTTCTTACATCTAAACGTTGTTACCGTAAATCTTGTTACATGGTTCTTTGTTACGTTCTTTATGTTACTGGGGGCAACCTTTGAAGTGCCGAGTTTTATTTCGGTTCATCAAGTTAGGTTGATAAAACAATAACAGTCTAACAACAGTCTGTAAAGGGGTAATACTCAAAAAAATTAATCGAACACAGTCCTCTCTAATCTTTTCAAGCAGACAGACCCGATTAGCCTTCCAGCCACTCGGTCATGCGCCGGCATTCAGCATTCCAATCACCACCAAGGCGCTGCTGGAGAAAAGCGCTGAACAGGCTATCAAACAATTGCAGACCTTCGCCCATAACATGCATCCGCTCGTAGAATACCGACAGCTGCTCATCTTCGATTTCGGCCCCTTTTTCGATCCGCACCGTCGGACACTTGAACGAACCGAACTGAAACAGCTCCCCCTTGAGAGTCAGCCGCCACTGGTATTCGAGCTTCTCAAAGTGGATGGTGGCTTCGGCTATCTCTTTTCCCTGACGCAGGGCGGCGCACACCTCCTCAAAATTGTCTTGGGGGCCAACCACTGTCACCTTTTGCGCCCCCTCGTTGCCATGACCCATCAGCAGCAGGCGATCATCGAGATAGGCGGTAAAACCTTCGTTGGCGGCAGCCGGGCCATCACAACTGACGCTATAACTGGAACGGCCATTGACGGTGCGATACATCAACCACATCATGAACTCACTGCCGAGCCATTGGTTTTCGCGAATCTGCTCCAGCACCGGCGCGTCGGGAGCATGATCGGCCTCACTGAGAGCTTGACGCAGGGTTTCAGGTACCACAATACGCGCCCGCTCCATGGCATGGACACTGACCAGACGCAAACCGGGGAAGGTCTTCTGGAACAGGTCGGTCAAATCGTCGATGGCCCGGGTGCTGAGATTGGCAAAGGTCAGACGCTGACTACGCAGGTTCCACAGCACATCGTACAGGGTGGGGCTAGGCAATACCCGCACCAGCAGGCGATTACGCACCAGCTCTTTGAGTTCTTCATTTTTATCTTTAGGCACCCGCTGATAAGTCGGATTTTCGGCCAGAAAACGCCGTTGCTCGCGTTGCAACTCCCCTTTGACCAGGGCCGATGGCAGACGACGCTGATCACGGCGCATGGTGAAAGAGACATAGTCTTCACGCCACCAACTGCTCGGCTCGACAAATTCACTGCTCTGAAAATCATCGAGCTCGACCCAGCCGATGGACAACTCTTCGGCGGAATTTTCGATGGATTGAAAGGGATGGTTGGTCAGTCGCTCGCCAACCCAGGCGGCGAGATCCTGATCGGGAAAATCCCCGACGACGTCAAACTGGCTGATGCTGACGGTATTAGAAAGTAAGCCCATGCGTAGCGCTCCTGTTGGTTATGGGTAAGGGGGAATGGATGCCGTCAATCCCGGCGGGATTGCAGAGGGTGAAGATACCCCTGTTTGTTGCGATTGACAAAGAGAAAATTGAACGGAGATCCATTTGCCCTACTGGCCATTGTTGCGCTATGAGCGCAGATAAAAAAAGAGTGGCAGCCAGACTTTTTGTCACAACGCGACAAGATAATAAACTCCGCTATACTGAACATATCAGTCTTTCTTTATCTATTCACCTTAAAGGAACCTCCATGCGGCGGCGAACATACGTCATCATCCTATTGTTCTGCGGACTGACCTTCGGCCTGAGCAACCCCGTGCAGGCCGATGAACCCCAGAAACCGTGGGCTGCCACCATCTATAGTGCGTTTCTGTCCGGCAACAGCCTGCAGGATATTGCCGACCTGAGTGCCGAGTATGAAAATTCCGCGACTCTGCTGGTGCTGTCGCTGGCGCGCCACTTTGCCACCGTCAGCGACGATCTGCAGTTGGAGTGGGAGGGACAACTCGTACAGCACATGGGCGATCAGAAGCATCAGGAAATTAACGCCCTGGCCACCACCCGCTGGTTAAGCTTCCCCTGGGATAAAAAGCTCGACACCAGTGCTGCCTTCGGCATCGGCCTGTCCTATGCCACCGACGTCCCCGAACTGGAACAGCAAAACCATAGTGAAGCGGCAAAGCTATTGGCCTATCTGCTGTTTGAGGTTGAGGTCTCTCCTGAATCGTGGGACGATTATTCGCTGGTGATCCGTACCCACCACCGCTCCGGTGCCTTCGGACTGTTCAACCATGTTCATGGTGCCTCCAACGCCGTCGGCCTCGGTGTCAAATATCAGTTTTAAGAATTAAAGCCTGACAGCACCGTCAAGCACTTGCATCCAGACAAATAACACGCATACTAAAAGAGAGAGGAAGTCTGGATTGCCACCCTTTGCGCACAGGAGAATGACGATGCCCTATCGAATTAATCAAGAGGAATGTATCAGTTGTGGTGCCTGTGAGCCGATCTGCCCCGTCAACTGCATTTCAGTGCAAAACGACGGCAAACGACTTATCAACGAAGAGATTTGTACCGACTGTGACGCCTGTGCCGAAGTCTGCCCGGTGGACTGCATTGATGCGGTTGGACCCGATTGGAGGAAGTGATGATCAACAGACGAAGTTCCCGAAAAGTTGCTTTGTTACTGTCAGCCATAATGACGCCTGCCCTGCTGCTCGGATCGGTGCTGTTTTGTGTTGCTGCAGAACCGGCCACGGCGACAGCTAAAACCACCGCAATTCAGCAACTGGCCGTTATGCCGTTTATCACCGTTGACAGCGGCACTCGCAAGGCCAAGGAGCTGACCATGACCCTCGACTGCGAACTCAGGGGGCTATGCGATTTCAACAGCGATATCCTGACCCATCCTGAACAGCAACTCACGGAACAACTGGCTGAGGCGTTGCATGAACACTACACTAACGCCTTGCTACCGCAGGGACAGGTAACCCAGGATTATCTACAACTGAGCAAAGACCCCGATGAAACGCCGCGCGATCTGGCGGTGCGCTTCGGCCAACAACTGGAAGCAGATCATGTCATGGTCGGACTGATCTGGCATTATCGGCAACGGGTTGGCGGCGCATGGTCGGCGGACAGTCCGGCATCGGTGGCCTTCAGTCTGTTCATGGTCGATGTCGCCAACAAAAAGCTGGTATGGGAGGGTCAGTTTGACAAGACCCAGCAGGCGCTGAGCGACAATCTGTTTGACGCAGCGCTGTTCTTCACCAGCGGCATTAAATGGTTGAGTGTTGAGGAGCTGAGTGAGTACGGCATTGAAAAGACCCTGGAAAAACTACCCAGACATTAATCAGCACAACAGCAATAAAAAAGCCCCTGTTAAGATAAGAACAGGGGCTTTTTTGTTGCCTTTACCCACGCATGCGTTGGATCAGGGCCAGATCGGCCAACACCAGTGCCGCCATGCTTTCGACAATCGGCACCGCCCGCGGCACCACGCAGGGATCATGACGCCCCTTGGCCGCCAGAGTCACCGGATTACCGTCATAATCCACCGTCGCCTGCTCATGACCGATGGTGGCTGTCGGCTTGAACGCCACCCGGAAGTAGACCGGCTCACCATTGGAGATCCCTCCCTGCACCCCGCCACTGCGGTTGCTGACGGTGCCGAGACGACCGTTCTTCATTACATAGGGATCGTTGTGAACCGAACCGCGCTGGCGTGCGCCTTCAAAACCACTACCGATCTCAAACCCTTTGGAGGCCGGCAGCGACAACATGGCGTGGGCCATCAACGCTTCCAGACGATCAAAAGCCGGTTCGCCCCAGCCCGCCGGAACATTGCGACACACGCAGCTGAGCACACCACCAACGGAGTCCTTGGCTTCGCGCACGGCCAGGATCTCATCGGTCATCAGCTTGGCCGCTGCCGCATCGGGGCAACGCACATCGCTGCCGTCCACCAGCTCACGGCTGATCTGTTCCATATCCACCTGCGGCGCATCGACATGGCCCACGGAACTGACCCAGGACACGATCTCAACACCGTACTCTTCAAATAAAAACTTTTCGGCTATCGCCCCGGCGGCAACGCGGGCAATGGTTTCGCGGGCACTGGCACGACCACCACCACTGGAAGCGTGGGTGCCGTACTTGGCGCGGTAGGTGTAATCGGCGTGGGAGGGACGCGGGATCTGGCTCATGGTGCCGTAATCGCCAGGACGCTGATCCTTGTTCTTGACCATCAGGCCGATGGGGGAACCAAGGGTCTTGCCAAATTCAACCCCGGACAGGATGACCACCTGGTCGGCTTCGTTGCGATCGGTACCCAGCTTGTTCTGACCGGGACGGCGCCGATCGAGCTGAACCTGAATATCTTCAGCGGTCAACGCCATACGCGGCGGAACACCATCGACAATCGCCCCGACGCCAGGGCAGTGGGACTCACCAAAGGTGGTTACTTTAAACAGGGTACCAAAAGAACTGGACATGTGCTTCTCCACTATTAATCTTGACTGGATTTTTAAGTCGGTTTTTGTTGGAAATAGTGGGGCATCATAGCAGAAAGTGGTACAACTGGCTAATCTTTGCCCCCGAAGAGATAGCAGCAGACACTTTTTTTGATCGGCTGAAACCCGGCCAACCGTCCAGAGGAAACCATGTTCGCCACCGCCACCCTGTTGACCTTTATCACCGCCTCAACCCTGCTCGCTCTGGCACCGGGGCCGGACAATCTGTTTGTCCTCACCCAGTCCGCCCTGCATGGTCGTAAAGCCGGGCTGATGATCACCCTCGGTCTGTGCAGTGGCCTGGTGGGTCACACCCTGGCCGTGGCTCTAGGCATTGCCGTGCTGTTTCAAGCCTCGGCGTTGGCCTTTACCGCTCTGAAACTGGTGGGGGCAAGCTACCTGCTCTATCTGGCGTGGCAGGCCTTTCGGGCCTCCGGAACGAGACTGGCCCTGAAATCGACACCACCGCTCAAGCTGAGTCGCCTCTACCGCCGCGGCATTGTGATGAATCTGACCAACCCCAAGGTGTCGATCTTCTTCCTCGCCTTTCTGCCCCAGTTTGCCGATCCTCAACGTGGCAACATCGCCATTCAGCTGACGCTACTGGGCGGGCTATTTATCCTTACTACGGTGGTGATATTCGGTGCCATCGCCCTGCTGGCCGGTCAACTCGGCCACTGGTTCGGCCAGTCTCCCCGCTGCCAGCAATGGCTTAACCGCAGTGCAGCAATGGTCTTTGTCGCCCTGGCCGTTAAACTGGCCTGCGCTGAACGCTGACCACTCTGTCCTGTGGTTCTGCCTTTGGTTGCAGTAAACGTGCGATTAGGACTCTGAACTGAGAACGAAACCCTTGAACTTGATTTTAAAAGGATTTGCGACAGTGCAATGCTCAACGGCAACATTGCCTGTAGAAGTCCGAGTCTCGCCCCGGCAGGCGACATCCTTTTTGAAAGCCGCCAAAAAGGAAGCAAAAATCGGCTTTTTTATTTCTGTAGCATTGAGGTGGTGAGATGATAATACTGTTTTTGTTAAGAACAACCACAGTGCTGCGTAGCAACAAAAAAACTTGCAGGCTGCCTTACGTCGCTTCGCGATTCGCAGCATTTGTTGCGTGATGGCGGTGCCCTGATTGAGCATGTCCATCAAGAACTAGCATTGATTCCGTTGCACCAACATGCTGAACGGTGCCACCACAATTATGAGAACATCACCCACACAACAAAACTAGCTGACGCCAATGCAGTAAAAAAGAAAAACTCAGTCGGTCGTAAGATCCGACTGATTTGATTATTTTTCATGGCTGAGGCGTTGAATAATTTGGTTGTTTAGTCGGTATCTACTTTTTCGTTGGCACCGTTATGCAACATCTTGTTGGTAAAAAGTTCAGGTTTTTCTTGTAGTGCGATAAACCATAGAGCAGCGGTAGGTCGGGTTAGCGGAGCGTAACCCGACAACTGTTCCTATACAGCAGAAAACTGTTAATTCAGGACCATAAAACCTCAAACCAAAAACAACATCAACAGCAATTCAGCAACACAAGAAAAAGGACACCTGATGGAACACCCCAAGCAAACAATTCCATTGCCGACACAACAAACCATCCCCTGCTGAATGGCTGTACCAACTGCGGCATCTGTGTCAAACAGTGCGCCTTCTTGCAACGTTACAGCTCCCCGGCAGCCATCGCCCGCCGCTATGCCGACGATCCGCAGCAGGCGGCGCTGGCCTTCTCCTGCAGTCTGTGTGGCCTGTGCAACGCCATCTGCCCGGAACAACTTGACTTGGTTGAATTTTTCCTCAAGCTGCGACAGCGCGAGCTGGCAGCCCATTCCGACCGACTCGGCAACTACAAGGGGCTCCGTTTCTACGAACGGATGGGCACCTCAAAACCGTTGAGCCACTATGCCCTGCCCGAGGGCTGCGACACGGTGCTGTTCCCCGGCTGCGCCCTGCCCGGCAGTCGCCCCCAACTCACCTGGCAGCTGTACAACCACCTGCAACACAGCATCCCCACGTTGGGACTGGTGCTGGACTGCTGCACCAAACCGTCCCACGACCTCGGCGATCAATAGCACTTTGAGGATCAATTCAATGCCCTGCACCAGTTCCTTATCCGGCACGGCATCCGCCGCGTCCTTACCGCCTGCCCCAACTGCAGTGAGGTGTTCAAACGCTATGGCACGGGTCTGGAGGTGCAATCGGTCTACCAACAGCTGGATCAACTGAAGCTGCCGCAGCGCCCCACCACTCAGGGCCTGGTCACCATCCATGACCCTTGCGTCAGCCGCTTTGCCAGTGAAGATCATGACGCCGTGCGTTCATTGATCGACAAAAGCGGGCTGGAACGGCTGGAAATGACAAACTGCAAACAAACCACCCTGTGTTGCGGCGAGGGCGGCTGTGTGATAGCCGAAGATGCCGAACTGGCCCAGAGTTGGCGACACAAACGAGCCGAACAAACTGACGGCAAATGGCTGGTGAGCTATTGCGCCGCCTGCGTCGATTTTTTGCGCCCCATCAGCCATACCAGCCATGTGCTGGATCTGTTGTTTGATCCCCTCGCAGCAGTGGATCGCAGCAGCAAACCGCCCGGCAGCCTCAAACGCTATTGGAACCGCTGGCGCCTGAAAAAGAAGGTGCAACATCAACTCAACACCCCCATCTCTGGAGATCGTTCCATGACCACAGCGACTGTCACCTCAAAGAAAAAGGGGGGGCAACTGCTGGTAGTCGCCCTGCTGATCGGCGCCATTAGCGCTCTCAAGTTCAGCGGCGTGGCCGACCAACTGCAACCGGAACAACTACGTGATGCCATCGCCGCTACCGGGATGTGGGCACCGGTGATCTTCATGCTGCTCTAGGCCACCGCCCCGGCCCTGTTCATACCCGGCCTGCCGCTGACCATCCTCGGCGGCATCCTGTTCGGCCCCGTCTGGGGCGTGGTCTATACCATCAGCGGTGCAACCTGCGGTGCCTGCGTTGCCTTTCTGGTGGCACGCTACCTGGGCCGCGATTGGATTCGCACCAAACTAACGGCACCACGCTGGCAAAAGCTGGATGAAAATGTCGCCAACAATGGCTGGAAGGTGGTGGCCTTTACCCGCTTGATTCCGCTATTTCCTTTTAACCTGCTCAATTATGCTTTCGGCCTGACCAATATTCGCTTCAGCCACTATGCCATCACCTCGTTCATCTGCATACTGCCGGCAACCATTGCCTTTATCTCGCTGTCAAGTTCATTGGG
>JAGGYC010000126.1 GCA_021162745.1 Desulfuromonas sp.
GCAAGATTGGTAGATTGTGCTGTATCTACTTTTTCCGTGGTATCGTTTTGCAGGATCTTGTTGACGTTAAACTTGAGCTTTCTTGCTATTCCTTTAAAACCATGTCGATACACATGACGGCAGCGAGAATCAGCTGACGCGCTGAATTGTCGGCGGGAACATCGTTCGATATTTCGAGGACGTAATTATCGGCGCTGGTGAACATCTCCTTACCGAGGCCCGACCATTTCTTGGTGACATGCGCCAGTTCTACATCGCCGGCAATAAACCTGAAATTCCAGCCGGTCCATTTACCCTGCAACAGGCAGAGAGGCTGTTCATTGGCATCCATCACCGTAAAGGCCCCGCCGATGGAAAAAAACTTCTGTTTGAATCCGCCGATCAATTGATCGTTCTCATCGTAGACTTTAACGTCTGACAAGAAGATGGAAATTCCACGTTTTATGCGGACAATCTGTCGGCCATCAGGCGTTTTTATCTGGATATCAAATGGGGTCATCCGTTTGTAGTCGGTAAAGCGGAGCAGCTTGGTGAACATCCCCAAACTTTCCTCTCGACATTCCATGATGATTTCGCCCGTTTGGGGGTCATGAATATCATAGTTGTTTGCCGCCTTGAACATGCCGACATGTTCTTTGACCAGAAAAATGTTTTTGTTTAATACAGCGTCCATTTTTTTATCCTTTTAAATAGAGTGTTTTGGGGTTCAAAGCACCTACAACGAAATTTCAACTCCGCTTACCCCATCACTAAGCTGCGGTGACGGATTACACAACAACAGTTGCGATGCCTGCACCTCGCCACTGGCCACCAGGGCAGCTTTAACCGCTTCGGCGCGTTGCATCGCCAGTTCCATCAGTTGTTTGTTCTTATCCACCTTTTTGCTGTCTGAACTCGCTGCCTGTAGAGCGGCAACATCGGCTGGCGTCACCTGCCCGCATAGCGACATTATCAACTGTGGCCGCTCACTGAGCAGCTTGCGCACATTATCCAGTTGCGACTGTGATACGGCACTCAGCTCGACTTGACCGGCCTCACAGTGCAGCGGCTCGAACTTGAGAGCGTCGCCGATACCAACCAATTTCCCGGCCTTGGTAATAATCCCCAGCGGTGCCAGGGTCAGCATCACCGTATTCTTGATCGCCCCGAACAATGCTTTGCGCAACACCGGACCAATGGAGATATCGGGATCGTTAAGATCACCAGCGACGGGCAGCTTGAGGAAGATATCACCGTCACGGTTGCGCAATAGGGACAAGGCCAGGTTCACCGGCAGCCCCAGGCTCTCTCCGGCGGCAAGCTCATCCTCAGCGCTCAAGGGAACCATACGCAGCCGACGCAAGTGAAGAGCACTGGTCATATCCATCCGACCCTGTTTAACCGGCAGAACAAAATCGAGGTTAAGATGCCCCTGCTCCAAACGATAGCCAATGGCCTGTTCAACATAGGGCGATACCGTCGGCAACTGGAATTCGCTCAGCTTGCCGCTCAGATCAAAGGTGGTCTGCTCAGCAAACGGTGCCAGATCCCCCTGCACCGCAAGCCGGGAATACTCGTCTAGTTCGGCATCCACAATCAATGGCCCGGCCTGATCGGAACGGCGGCTATCAACGGCACCCAGAGTCAGGCGCAACGGTTCCAGAGCCAAGGCCACCGGTTCCTTGACACCCAGATCTTCAAACCGCAACCAGCTGTCACCGTCAATATTCAAACCCGCGAGCTGAATCGCCATGGTTGATTTTTCTTGTTCTGTGCCGGCAACCTCAGCAGCTTCCGGCGTCGATTGTTCGGCAGGCAACCACTGCTGCAATTCCATGGCGCCGGTCGATAAGCGCACCAGATCGGCCTGCAGTCCTTGCAGATGTAGATCCCCTACGGCGAGCAGCTCGGCAGGCTTGAAGTTGATTCGATCACAGTCCAGCGCCGCCAGCTGCATCACATGAGCGCTGCGTGGTTTAACGGGCGCTTTACGTTGCAGTAGCGATAACTTATTCAACGCAAGCTGCTCAACGTCGATGGCGCCACTGCCAAGCACACTGAACTGCGCTACCCGCAGCTGAGCCAGGGCCAGCAACGGTGCATCACGGTTGAGATCGATAATCTGCAGCTGATCGGCGTTGAACATGCCATCAACCTTGAGCGATTCACCACCAGCGTCGGCACCATCAACGTCCGGGGTCATCGCCAATGTCCCCTGCCACTGCAATTGCTGCGGCTGGACGCGCATCCCCGATTCGAGCAGATCCATATCCAGGCCATTGAGTTGCAGCCCTCCGGAAACGGCAACGGTCGGTCCGGCATCATGCAGCTGCACGTTAACACGACCATCCCAATTGATCCTGAGCTGACGCAGCCACACGGCAGCCTGACTACCGGCCAGATTGTCGGCAGCAAAGGTGCCCTCAACCTCCAATTGTGACGCCTGATCATCCGTCGATGCCTGCCAGCGTAGATCCAAACGGCTGGTGAGCAGTCCACGGCCATCGCTCCAACCGAGGCTGGTCAACAGGGGCTCCACAGTCACCAGATCAACATCGTCAATACGGATCTCGACATCAGCCCGAGCGGGCACGGCAAACGGCTGACTCTTGCCCTGAATACAGATGGTGCCGCCGGCCACGGCCAGAGACAGATCAAAGATGGTGGGATATTGCGGCTGCCAGCTGATGGCAGGGGAACTCCCCAGCTGGTCGATCCCCAAGACCACATCCTGCTGGTCGGTACGCACCACCACCTCAAAGCGGTGCAGTGACAGATGACCACTGTTAAGCCCCCAGGCCTTGTCTTCCGGCTCCGGCGCTAACACCGGTTCGTCTGCCTCCTTATCAGCGACAGACAAAACCAGCCCGGCCACCGTCAGTGGCAGCGCCGTCTGCTTTTCGATCACGATCCTGCCCTGCTCCAACTCCAGTCGGCGCAGCTGTAGCTGACGATGCCATAGGGGCCACCAGTCCAGCTGCACCAGAGCCCGCTCTGCGGCCAACACCGTCTCGCCGCCCCGCACCACCCGCAGCTGTTCCAGTTGTAGAGAGCCTTGAAACAGATTGAGATCAACATCCTCCAACTGGGCGGTTAAACCCGGCTGCTGATTAAGCCAGCGCTGGGCCGCCCAGCGTAGCGCCTCGGGCAAGGCCGTCATAAAAACCAGCACAACAATCATCAGGCCGATAACAATTCGCTGGCGGCGGCCTATCGTTTTCGGTTGTTGCTCGGTTATCTTCATCTGTTCTCCCCTGTCCACCATTATTGATCAAACCTGTAAAATCAAGGTCGCGGGTTTCGTCCTGCAGCCGACATACTTTTTTGAAAGGCCACAAAAAAGTATGCAAAAAATGGCCTTGAAAACCGGCCCTCCGGGGGTCGCAGATCCACCTACGATGATTCAATTTCCGTTTTGCTTCACCTTGGCGGCAAGTCGGATCTTACGACCGACTGAGTTTATTCTTTTTCATGGCTAAGGCGTTAAATAAATTTGGTTGTTTTATCGGGATCTACTTTTTTCGTGGCATCGTTATGCAGAACCCTGTTGGTGCAACACTTATTGCTTTATCCGTTCATTCAGGAGCCTATCGAACGGCCTCTTGGTGACAGTTTACCTGACGATTCACCATCTGGTACTGATTCTTTTTTCAACAAAAGAGAAACAACCCGCCGCAAGTCCCTTGCGATAGCGGGTCTGACACTATAGGCTGGAGTAACAACCATCGTACAGGAGAACCGCCACAGGGAACGACAGGGTTATATGAAGGAGAATGGCCATGATCCGTATTGATCAGCTCAATGCCCATGACGACAACTACGTCTACATGATCCAACATCAGAACCAGACCATCGCCATCGATCCCGGTGAGGCCGAACCGGTCCTCACCTACCTGCAACAGCAGCAGCGCCAACTGACGCTGATCCTCAACACCCATATGCATCTGGATCACTGCGGCGGCAACTTGGACCTCAAGCGCGACACCGGCTGCCACATTATCGGCAGTGACGAACGGATTCCCGGCATTGACCTGATCCTTAAAGGGGAGCTACACATCCCCGGACTCGGCGAGCTGATCAACGTCCTCTATACCCCCGGTCATACCCGTAACGACTGCTGCTATTACCTGCCCCAAGGTTCAGCCCTGTTCAGTGGCGACACCCTGTTCAACGGCGGCTGTGGTCACGTATTCGAAGGAACCATGGAGAGCCTGTACAACTCTCTTGCCAGCTTAGCGGCATTGCCCGATGAGACCCGCCTCTATTGCGGCCATGAGTATAGCGAAGAAAATTACCGCTTTGCCGCCAGTATTGAGCCAACATCGGCCCTAATTCACGACAAGCTGGCAAAGATTCAACAGCAACGCCGCCTTGGCCAACCGACAGTACCCACTACCCTGGGCGAAGAACGATGCAGCAATCCCTTTTTACGCTGTAGCGACAGCGAGCTGCATCGCGCCTTAAAACTGGAACAGGCCAGCGATCTGGAGGTATTTACCGATCTGCGGCTGCGTAAAAACCGTTTTTAGACAAAAAAGGGGCGACCTGATATAAGCCACCCCTTTTTACCTTATTCAAATCGGCCCAGGGGATGATCACATCCTCGGGCCCTGGCGAACGTTGAGGTGCGTAACGAGATTTTGGCTGTTCGAGATCAGACTAATTCGCAGTAGATCCGACACACTGACAATAGTAAGGGACATTACGATAACGCAGCCAATGGACAATGCGTTGCGCCTCCAGTTCATCAGGGACAAACAGATCACGCCGAATGCCGGTGCCTTTGGTTACCAGTTGCATGACCGTCTGCTTCTGCTCACCCCATTCTCGCTCAACAATGGCAAAACTGGCCAAACTTCCGTAGCTCAGTTTTTCCACCCCGGTCAACGGCGATTTGATAATAATCCGGTCATCCGCCAGATCAACCTGGCGACGCGCCGTCAAACGGATCAGTCGCGCCACGGTGCCGGAAACCGCCACGACGATAAAGACCAACTTGGCAACCCGCAAACTGGCCGCTTGACCATTGATGGCACAGGCGACAGCCGCCAAAACCCCTGCGGCCAAAACAGCCGTCAGTAGCGACGCCAATAGCGTCAGCCACCACAATGCGCCATAGCGTTCACGATACTGATTCAATCGCAGACATACAGAAGATTTCGGCTCCATCCATTGTACAGAATTATTCCACATCACTGCACCTCCTACACCGCAGGCAAATTACCCACGGTCAACGGAAAGAATATATTACAATATAACATATCAGGTGCACCTCGCATCCTGCCTCAGCCATTATTATCCGGCAAAAATTATGCTCATAAAACGAACAGGACAATGTGTTTGACGCCACCCCGGTATGACACGTGGCAATGGTTGCCAGACGGTGGCTGAAGGGGCTAATATGTCGATTACGGCCAGTAAAAACACCCCGGTGTTTTTCGCACCAGCGACATTAAGACAACAGATACCAGCCCCGCCGATGAAATCATGAATACGACAGAAGAGACTATGACAACACCAGCAGCCATCGACCTGACCCAGTTACTCGACGATCACCTTAAGGATGTCAACCTGCCCCTGCAGATCCCGCCGCCGGTTATCGCTATCACCCAGGGCAAAGTCGTTCACTTCGATGCCGAGCAGGCGACGCTGACCATCCGCTATCCGATCCTTGACGAGCACCTCAACCCCTATGGATCGTTACAGGGCGGCATGATTGCCACGGCCATCGACAACACCATCGGCCCGTTGAGCATGTTGGTGGCACCGCCTAATTATACCCGGCAACTCGAGATCAAATACCGCCGCCCGATCCGCCCGGAGATGGGCTACTTCAGCATCACCGGCAAACTGCTGAAGCGGGACAACCGCCAACTCATCTTTGAGGCGCGGGTGTTTGACGATCAGCAGCGAGAACTGGTTCGCGCTAAAGCTAAACACTGGATCGTCGAAATCCCGCCAGATTCCTAATGCTTTGTCCTGGGAATAAAATATTGTCCACCAAAAATTGCATAATATGCAGACGCTGCTGAATCATGATTAGTTAGATTCGTAGGTCGTGGTTAGCGGAGCGTAACCCGACAAATGTTTCATGCAGGGTGGGCAGTGCCCACCGATTAACTCCATAAACCAAAGTCAAGTTCGCGGGTTTCGTCCCGCAGCCGACACCATTGTTTATCTGTTCATCTAACTAATCATGATTCAGCAGCATCCGCTTATGCAACCCTTGGTGAACAGTTATCCGTTGATAGCGAACAATACTTAATTCCCAAGACAGAATACTAGCTGTCGCCGCCACGTTCATCAATCAGCCGGGTAATCAATACGGCCGGCGTGATATCAAAATAGATGTTGGCGATGTGATCCTGTGGGAAATCGTGCTGCAGCTCGTCTGCCGCCATCCGCTCCAGCGTCATCTGCCGGGCTGATTGAGTCGTACATTTATAGCTTTCAGCCACCACATAAAACGGCATACCGGCTTCGCGGGCGGCCAATGCCAACAGGCTGGTGCCGACCTTATTGACCACACTGCCATCGTTCAACACAGTGTCGGCACCAACCATGACCAGATCAGCCCGGGCAGCAAACAGTCCGAGTTGGGCATCGGTGATCAGTGTCACCTCAAAACCCCACTGGTGCAACTGACGAGCCACATCAACCCCTTCGTTGAGCGGCCGTGATTCGCTGACAACCACCTTAACGTCCTGCCCTCTGAGCTGTTCAAACATCGCCATCAGCGTCGAACTGCAACTGTGGGTGAGCAGGGTCTGGCCGGGCTGGACCAAGCGTGCCGCATGACGACCACACTCAGCTACGGCCTGTTGCGACAACACCATCAACCGGCGGGCCTGATCTGCCATGGTCGTTGCCAGCGGCTGCGATTGATGGCCCCGTTCATCAACAGCCAGCTGCCAACGTTTCAACAACACATCAATCACGCCCATACTCGGTCGCGCCTGACGCAGCAGATGACAGCGCAACGCCATCAATTGACGTAACGCCTCGTCATCGCAGTCCATCGCCCCCTCGGCACTGTGCTGCAATATCTGCAACGCCTGTCGCGCCAAGGCGCTGGCACCCTGTTGACGGTCATGGCGCAAAGCATTGAGAGACTGAACAAATTCCAGTTCAGCGGCACGGCAACGCTGATATGCCTCGGCCAGCAACGGCACGGTGTCAAGTTCGGCAAGCTGATCCGCAGCCAGCCAGCGCAGCTCCTCATGTTCCCAATCGAGGGTGATCTGCGCATCCTCATCGACTAACTCAAAGATAAACAGCTGAATCTGCCAGCAGCGTTGTAACGACTCATCGTTCACCTCAATGGAGGGTCCGCAACTGCGCAGCTCTACCTGGCCTGCAACCAAGCCGGTCTCCTCCTCAATTTCAATCAGGGCCTGCATCAGTGGCGGAACCTGTTCGATATGGCCACTGACAGCAGCCCAGCAGCCACGATAACTGCCGACCTTCTGGCTACGCCTTAGCAGCAGAATATTGCCCTGATAGCGGATAAATGCCGTCACCACCTGTGTTGTTTTCATCGCCACCTCGTCGTTGGGTAAAAAAATATTTTACCCTGTTTCACTGCCGTTGACTATGCTGCGACAAAAAAACGCCCGATTCTCAGACAAGAACCGGGCGTTTAGGATAAGACTTTCATGAAGGATAAAACATCATCAGATCACGATATCGTACTCCTTGATCTTGCGATAGATGGTGTTGCGACTGATCCCCAGCAGTGTGGAGGCATGGACGATGTTACCC
>JAGGYC010000119.1 GCA_021162745.1 Desulfuromonas sp.
CGTAAGACACAATGGATGGAAGTTGAAAAGCTGATTTCTTGTAGTTAATTCGACATGTTAGCTGTTTTGAGGATTTTGCGAGGCCATCATCCTTGGCAGCTTGGCTGACAAAGGATTAAATCATACATGTCAGGGTTGACGTCATAAGGATGTAATACTTTGTTAGTCAGATGTCGAAGGAAAGAATTGAATTAACAGTACGAAAAAAAGCCTGATCATCAGATCAGGCTTTTTTTCATATAATGGAGCGGGAAACGAGATTCGAACTCGCGACGTCAACCTTGGCAAGGTTGCACTCTACCACTGAGTTATTCCCGCACATTGCTGTGTTTTTTGTAACTCGTTGAAGCGGAACTAGTTATAACGAAAGGCTCCCGTGAAGTCAAACTTTTTTTCGCATTATTTTTTATTCTTCGTCCGCTTTTTGAACCGGCAGAAAGTGATGGTATGATTCTAATTCCAGGAGGCTGTCGGACGTTACAAGAATCTACTGCAACCAACAACTTTGGACACCACTATGATTGAATATACCGTCGCCCTGCTTGCTTCCATCTTTGTAATCAGCAGCCTGTGCCAATGGCTGGCCTGGCGCGTTAAACTACCGGCAATCATCTTTCTGCTGCTGACCGGCCTGCTGGTCGGCCCCGTCTTGCAACTGTTCTCTCCCGATAAAATCCTGGGCGACCTGCTGTTTCCGTTCGTCTCGCTGTCCGTAGCCGTCATCTTGTTTGAGGGCAGCCTGACCCTGAAATTTCGCGAGATCAAGGGGATGCATCTGGTGGTACGTAACATGGTGTCATTCGGCATGCTGATCACCTGGCTGACCACCACTATCGCCACCCGTCTGGTACTCCATTTAAGCTGGGAGCTGAGTTTTCTGTTCGGTGCCATCTCAGTGGTCACTGGACCAACGGTGATCGCTCCCATGCTGCGCACCGTGCGACCCACGGCATCCGTAGCCAACATATTGCGCTGGGAAGGGATCGTCATCGACCCCATCGGCGCCTCACTTGCGGTTCTGGTCTATGAATTTATCATTGCCGGAGGTGGCCATGCAGCCCTGGGCCACACCCTGCTCAGTTTTGGCCGTATTGTACTGGTGGGCTTTATCGTCGGTGCCGCCGGCGGCTACGGCTTCGGCCTCTGTCTGCGCCGCCACCGGCTGCCGGAATACCTGCACAACACCACGACCCTGGCGTTGGTGGTCGGCACCTTTGCCCTGTCCAATCTGCTGCAAGCGGAATCGGGTCTGGTCACCGTCACCGTGCTGGGGATGTGGCTGGCCAACATGCCCGACGTTGACATGGAGGAGATCCTCGATTTCAAGGAAAGCCTGAGCATCCTGCTCATCTCGCTGCTATTCATCATTTTGGCGGCACGCCTCGACTTCGCCACCTTCCGGCAACTGGGCTGGCCGGCGCTGTATATCTTTTTAGCCATTCAATTTCTGGCCCGGCCATTGAACATTATGCTGTCAGCGCTGGGCTCCAGCCTCAACTGGCCGGAGCGTCACCTGCTGGCATGGATCGCCCCGCGAGGGATTATCGCCGCCGCAGTGTCGGCGTTATTTGCGCTCCATCTGGAGCAGGCGGGTTTTGCCGATGCCGAACTGCTGGTGCCACTGACCTTTATGGTGATCATCGGCACCGTCCTTCTTCAGAGCGCCACCGCCCGGCCCATCGCCCTGTGGCTGGGGGTGGCCGAACCGGAACCACGCGGTTTTCTGCTCATCGGCGCCAATAGCGTGGCACGCGCCATCGGCAAAGCACTGATGGACAACGGCTTTCGGGTACGGTTGGCCGATCCGAGCTGGGAAAAGATCTCCAATACACGGATGGAGGGACTGCCCACCTACTTCGGCAACCCGATCTCCGAACACGCCGACCGCCATCTCGACATGGTGGGACTGGGAAGGATGCTGGCCCTGACCAGCCATGAATCCTATAACGTCAATGCAGCCATGCACTATCGGATTGATCTGGGAGCGGAGAACATCTTCTCAATACAAAACCGTGCCGACAGCGAACAGTCGGACAAGATGAAGGTGGGAAGCAAAGATCGAGGGCAACGGCTGTTTGGTGAGGAGATCACCTACTGCCAGCTCAGTCGACTACTGGAACAGGGCGGTGAGATCCACACCACCAAACTCACCGACACGTTCAGCTTTGAGCAATGGCAGAAACAACAGATGCCGGACACCATTGCTCTGTTTGCCATCGACCCAAAAGACAACCTGCGCATCTTCACCGTTGAATACCAGCTACAACCGCAGCCGGGCTGGAAAATCATCAGCCTGATGCCGCCAGGATTCTGCATCACCACAGAACCGCTGAGTACTAGTGGTTAAACTTACCTAACCCACCAGCTCTGCGGCCAACTGCCAGAAAGCGCGTACACTCGGCAACTGTAGGGCGGAACGGTTGCAACACAACCCTACCTCATAGGATTCCAGCACCGGTGCATGCTCAATCACCCGCACCTCGTCGCGCAGCGGGCTGCGCTCCCACACCAGTTTTGGTACCACACCGATGCCGCCGCCCATCCGCACCAGTGCGATCAGGGCTTCGTTGCCCGACACCTCTGAGCTGATGTTGGCCCGCACCCGGTTCTGCTTCAACCACTGATCCACCCGCTCGCGCGACAGGCCATGCTGGGGCAGCACCAACTCGGCCACGGCCAGATCCAACTCGCCGTCCCGGCGCGGGTCAAGAGTCGGGTCGACCTCGGCCGGAGCAATAAACACCAGCGGCGTGGTGGTCAGCGGCAGCAGTTCCAGTTGCGCCCGCCCCCGCGTCGGCAACGCCGCCACCGCCAGGTCGATCTCGCCGCTACGCACCTGGGCCACCGCCTGCTCCGCCGCCCCGGTGCGCAACTCCAGCTGCACCCGGGGATAGAGATTACGGTACCGCTCCAACACCTTGGGCAGAATACTGTACACTGCCGTGATCGAAGCATAGAGGGACAGGCTACCGCTCACGGTCTGCTCCTCGCGCAACTGATGCTTGAAGCTGCGCCACTGCTGCACCGTATCGCGTGCATAGCGGCGAAACTGCTCCCCGGCAGCAGACAGGCGCACCGTGCGGTTATCGCGCACAAACAACGGCTGCTCCACCTGTTCCTCCAGGCGCTGAATGGTGCGGGTCAAGGCCGAAGGGCTCAGATGGCACAACTGACTGGCGCGACCGAAATGGAGCTGTTCAGCCACCACCAAAAACACTTCCAATTCGCGTATATCCATACTCTCTGCCTCTATTGTTTATCAAGCTGTGTGCCATAAGAATTGCGCAATACGCAACACAATATGCACAACAAATCAATTTACGCAATAGTACAAATCCGCTAAAGTGCGTTAAGCTATCAAATTCCGTAGCAGCGAACCGCTTTTACAGGCGTTTTTTTCACACATACTTTTGAGGAGAACCACCATGGGTCAAAACTACTTCAACACCCTCCCCCTGCGTCGCAAACTGGATGAGCTCGGCACCTGCCGTTTCATGGACGCTTCTGAGTTTGCCAACGGCTGCGAGTACGCCAAAGGCAAGAAGATTGTTATCGTCGGTTGTGGCGCTCAAGGTCTCAACCAGGGCCTCAATATGCGTGACAGCGGTCTCGACGTAGCGTACACCCTGCGTAAGGAAGCGATCGCTGAAAAGCGTCAGTCTTTCCTCAACGCTACTGAAAACGGTTTCACCGTCGGCAGCTACGAAGAGCTGCTCCCTACCGCTGACATCGTTATGAACCTGGCTCCAGACAAGCAACACACCGATGTCGTCAACACCGTTGTACCGATGATGCAAGAAGGCGCAGTATTCTCCTACGCTCACGGCTTCAACATTGTTGAAGAAGGCACCGAGATCCGCAAAGATCTCACCGTTATCATGGTTGCTCCAAAGTGCCCCGGTTCTGAAGTACGCGCCGAGTACGTGCGTGGATTCGGCGTGCCGACCCTGATCGCTGTTCACGGCGAAAACGATCCTAAAGGTGATGGCCTTGATCTGGCTAAAGCCCTGTGCTGCGCTCAAGGTGGCAACCGCGCCGGCGTTCTTGAGTCCTCATTTGTAGCTGAAGTTAAGTCCGACCTGATGGGCGAGCAAACCATCCTCTGCGGCATGCTGCAAGCGGGTGCCCTGCTGTGCTTCGATAAAATGGTTGAGAACGACATCGACGCCCCTTACGCCGTACAACTGATTCAGTACGGTTGGGAGACCATCACCGAGGCCCTCAAGCACGGTGGCATCACCAACATGATGGATCGCCTCTCCAACCCGGCCAAGCTGGAAGCGTTTGAGCTGGCTGAAGAGTTGAAAGAGATCATGCGCCCACTGTTCCAAAAGCACATGGACGACATCATCACCGGCGTATTCTCCTCCACCATGATGGAAGACTGGGCCAACGATGACATCAACCTGCTGACCTGGCGTGAGCAGACCGGCGAAACCGCTTTTGAAAAAACGGCTGCTGCCGGCGAGATCTCCGAGCAAGAGTATTTCGACAAAGCGATCCTGATGGTGTCCATGGTTAAAGCCGGCGTTGAGCTGGCCTTCGAGAGCATGGTTGAAGTGGGTATCGAGCCTGAGTCGGCCTACTATGAGTCCCTGCACGAGACTCCGCTCATCGCCAACACCATCGCCCGCAAGAAACTGTACGAGATGAACCGCGTCATCTCCGACACTGCCGAGTACGGCTGCTACCTGTTTGCCCACGCCTGTGTACCGCTGCTGGGAGACTTCATGGCCAGCATCAACACCGACGTCATCGGCAAAGGTCTGGCGTCAACCGACACCAGCGTCGACAACAGCACCCTGGTGCGCGTCAACGCTGAGATCCGCGATCACTACATCGAAGAGATCGGTGAAGAGCTGCGTGCGGCCATGAGCGGCATGAAGGCGATTGTTTAATCCTCGTCTTTCTGCATAACGCTAAACAACAAAAGGCCGTCTGCAACGGATGCAGGCGGCCTTTTTAGTTCTGCACCGCCCTCCCCCTTGCACTTCCTGATTAACCACATTAGAGTAAGCAATTCACGTTAACCCTTCACCGATAAAGGAACTACACATCATGGGTCTGTTTCGTCGCCTTTTTGCCAAATCGAACGATCTTGCTGCTTTGCGTAAAGCGATCTCACAGCAACGCTATGCCGATGCCCTGTTGGTTGCTGAAGAACTTTATGACACTGAACTCAGTGATGAGGAACATAATGAAGTGCAAACTCTCGCCGCTACGGCTGGTGATACTCTGGCGAAAATCAATCTGGAAGAGGGTCTATTTTTAGTACATGATAACCAGCACCAACGTGCCACTGATCATTTACAGCTGGCCCAGCAACAAGCAGTATCAACCGAAATCAAAAAAGCAATCGATGACGCCCTGAGCAACATCGATACACCACAACCCGTGTCAGCATCCCCTTCAAACTTCAACGCCAGTGCCTGTAATAGCTGCAGCAGCTGTGGGCCGCAGGAAGATCAGGACGCTTCCGCAATTGATGAAGGTGATCACCCCGACTTTGATTCGCAACTGGAGTTAACGCTGGTCAGCTACCCGAAGGAGTTGGCCGATCGTTACCTGAAAAAGAGCCCTGCTTTTTTACAAGCCTTTATGCTGGCCCATCAAGGAGAAGATCGCCAGGCTCTGGAACATCTCGGCAAACTACCCATCAGCGAGCAGGATGATCTGTTTGACTTTGAGCTGGGTTCACTGATGGCACGCCACGGACACGAGGCTAAGGCATGCAATGCCATGAGGTCGTGCCTTAAGCAAAACCCTGATCACCTGCTGGCCGCAGAAACCCTGGTGCTGTTATTGGTCGGGATGAAAAAAAATGATCAGGCGCTTGAACTGGTGCTGCAGATGTTGCTGGAGGAACGTGATGCTGCTTTTTGCCATGCCCAACTGGCCACGCTATACCATATTCAACAAGACGATGAGCTTGCCCTCAGCCATTGCCTTCAAGCCATTGATGCCGGTCACGACGATCCGCGCGTTATACTGCTCGGTGCCACGCTACTGGAGCGAAATAACCAACTAGAACAGGCTGAAGCGTTATACGCCAAGATCCCCGGCGGCGGTGGCTGTAGTGGTGGCCCGAATCTTTATCTGGCCGAATTTTTATTGCGTCAAAAAAGAGAGTTACGCCGGATTCTCGATGCCTTTAACAATGCCTGCCGCCAGGAACCCGACAACCCGCGCTGGCAGTTGCGGGTGGCACAGACCTATCTGGCGCGAGGATGGAAGAAAAAAGGGATCAATCTGCTGCAAACGGTGGTCAGCGATCCACGCCTGAGTGATGAACTACGTGAGGAAGGTCAAGCGTTGCTATCACAACAGAGTTAGTTTTATCCCCTTCTGCATAAGCTGAATGACAAAAGGCCGTCTGCATCACATGCAAACGGCCTTTTATTTTATACTTACAACACGTTGAAGCTGTTTATACGAGTTTTTCCGAGCCGGAGTAAATCTCCTCCACCACAATAGCAACGGCGGCATGACCGGGGTGCTTCTCGGGATTCCACTCTTTCATATCATCAAAAATTGGACCGTTCTGATGATACTCCAGACGACCTTTGACCTGGTAGGCTTTATCTTCGTCGGTAATGAACAGAAACGAACCAACGCTACCGGACTGAATATTGGCACGGGTTTTATCGAAGTAATTGTCAGCGACAACGAAGCGCTCATCGCCATAGCGAGCAACGCAGGTTGCATAGATACTGTTTGGAACACTATTCTGATCTACGGTGGTAAGAATAACAGCGCCCGCATGATTATCCCAGGCTGTGATTACGGATTCAGGTATCTTGGCCATTTTTCAACTCCTCAATTAAATAACATGAAACAAACAATCCTGACGGGGTCAGGACAACAATAAAGCTGAAGCTGGTCGATTTTAAACCAGGTTGTTCAGCGCGATGAATTATAGACACTTCGGCCACAAAAAGAAAGCGATGCTCACGTTGAAAACATTAATACCTCGATACGTAGGATTGTTTCTTCTTGAACCAGAATAGGATATTATCGGACCATCACTTGTGAGATAAAGGAGTTTTTATGCACCGTTTGTGGAAAATCATTATTAGCGTGGGATTGTTTTTACTTCTGGCGACTCCCGCCTGTGCGGCTCTGACAGATGTGTTGTCTGAAATGAATCTTCGTGCCCAGGCCGATGCACACGATTTCAGTGTCCGCCTCAGCTCCCGTTTCGGCGTACCGGAGGTAGAAATCCATTCGCTGTTACGCCAAGTTAAGGCTCCTGCTGATGCGTTTATGTGCCTGCAGTTGAGCCATATGACCGGTTATGCCCCCCGGCGCGTTGTTGAGGTACACCAGCGCCATCAAAACAAGAGCTGGGGGGTGATCGCCCGCCAACTGGGAATTAAACCGGGCTCGGCAGCATTCCATCAGATTAAACAGGGCCATTTTGATTTTTATGCAGCAACAGGGAAAAAGAACAACAAGGGAACAAAAAAACAGAAAAAACAAAAGTGACAACACGACATCGTCGATCCGGGCTTTCGGATCGACGATGTCCGTTAAAGCAAGAGGAAAAAAAGCCCCCATAAAGCAATCCGTTGCAACAGCGATACAATCTTTGCTATAGTCAGAAACTGATATATAGCTCCTCATCTGGGCCACGCAATTGACCAGAATCAGGGGAATTACAGTGATCATCCCCCCCCTGTCACTTTAAAAATCCACACCTAAAGGGAGAAGGACAATGTTTCGTAATACACTTTTTACGAAATTATTATTCCTGCTGATTATTGGAAGTACCCTTCTTATCTCCGGTACGTACTATTTAGCTATCCCCCTTATTGACCAACGTATTTACGAAATTGAAGAGCGAGCGGGAAAATCCGCCCTTGATAATTTCTATGTACTACTACAACAGACCAAGCAAGATCTTGCTGCCTTTGAAACATATTCACTCAATAGCCACAAAGAAAAACTGAAGGACATTGTCAATATCGCCTCAACATGCCTGGATCGAATCCAGACAACGCATAATCAGGGCAATTTGACCTTGGAAGAGGCAAGAGCGGAAGCGATCACACAAATACGATCCTTCAAATACTCGCATAACGATTACCTCTATATCAGTGATTACAACGGCAATCTCATCTATCACCCTGATCCCAACCTCAATGAAACAAATATTTCTGAACTTAAAGATATCAACGGCAAATTGATTATCTTACCGATGATCACAAAAGCAAAAGTTTGTGCTGATGTCTTCTATGATTACTGGTGGAACCGTTTAGGCGAAAAGAAGCCCAGCCATAAGCTAACCTATGCAAAGGATCTTCCCAGGTGGGAATGGGTTCTCTTTTCCGGAGTACACCTGGATGATATCCATAATGAAGTCGATGTGCGCAAAGAAAAACTGATCCACTTGTTGCGTGATCATGTTCGCACCTCGAAAATTGCCACCGAAGGTTATCTGTATGTTTTTGACGGCAACCTGAATATGGTTATTCATCCCAATAGCAATATTGAAGGGACAAATTTTTCTGCGCTTAAAAACCCCGCCTCGGGTGAATCTGTCGGCAAGGAACTGATAGAGGTCGCTCATTCCGGCAACAAAAGTCTTAAATATAAATGGGATAAACCTTCTGATCCCGGCCATTATATCTACGACAAGGTCTCCTGGGTACGTTATTTACCCGAATATGATTACTATATTGCCTCTTCCGTCTACCTGGAAGATTTACAGAGTAGTGGAAAATATCTAGCAAATCGCTTATTTCAATTATCATTTGTTACCATTCTGTTGTTGACCGGCTGTGGACTGGCACTTATTTATAACGTCGTAAAAGCGGTTAAAACCCTGGCAGCGGCGGCAAACAGGATCGTTTCCGGTGACTTGTCCAGTAAGGTTATCATTGATCGCCATGATGAGATTGGTCAACTGGGGCACAGTTTCAACCAGATGGTCGACAATCTCAAAGATCAAATCAATAACTTAGAGGAGGGAGTGAAAGAGCGTACAGCATCCCTGAGCTTGATGGTTGACCAATTAGAACAACACAATGTCGAAACCAGTATGTTGAAAGAGGCCAACGAGATGTTGCAGGAATGCCGCAACGAAAAAGAGGTATTTCAGGCGGTTCATCTCATCATGAAAAAAGCTTTTCCAGGCAAGCACGGTTCACTGTTCAGTCTTGTTTATGAAGGGAAGCGTTTGGAAATTGTCGCGGATTGGAATGGCTCAGAATGCAACATTACACGAATGTATGATCATGACGCCTGTTTCGCCATGAGACGGGGCTCCAGCTATGTTTTAGAAAACATTGAAACACAGCTACCTTGTCCCCATGTCGCCTCACCAGCGGAAGCATACATCTGTACCCCTATTACGGCCTATGGTGAGACCTTCGGCATCTTACATTTGCAGCATGGCGTAAAAGATAACGAGCAATCAGCTAAAATACTCGATTTAGTTGAGAATATTGCTGAAAACATCGCGAATACCATGGCGAATCTACGCTTGCGTTCACGCTTGCAACATCAATCCATTCGTGATCCGCTGACCGGCCTGTTCAACCGTCGATATATGGATGAGGCTCTGCGCCAAGAGGAGAGTCGAGCCAGTAGAAACGATACCAATGTAGCAATAATCATGATGGATGTGGACCATTTCAAACGTTTTAATGATAATTATGGTCACGAAGCCGGTGATGAAATATTGCAGAATCTTGGTAAGCTACTACATAATCATTTTCGTGAGAGTGATATCACCTGTCGTTATGGAGGGGAGGAGTTTATCGTCATCTTGCCGGATCTCTCCCTTGAACAGTCGGTAGAAAAAGCGGAGCTGTTACGGCTTGCCGTACAAGATGAAGTATATATATACCGTTTCGGTGAGAAAATTGGTATAACCATATCACTGGGGGTTGCCCTGTTCCCGACCCATGAACCCGACGTGTATTCAGTCCTTAAACGAGCCGATGAGGCTCTTTATCGGGCAAAAGAACGTGGGAGAAACAGGGTTGTCTGTGCCAACGCAGAATGACCACAAGGCATAATTTTCTTCCAGAACCATGCAATCATCTATTTTACATTTTTGCAGGCGTACAACGAACGACCTCGACAGCGGTACAAAACGTTAATTATGGCAGTATTGACTATTTCTGACCCTGGGCATCAGCATGTCATTATTTCATCTCAAATGGATATTGGGCACTCTAACTGTCCTGTTGCTACTTGGTGCCGTCGTCCTCACCGGCAGCCGTCCACGGGGCAGCTTGCGCCGCCTTTTTATGAAATGGAACCTGCTCTTTATCATCGGCATGGCCAGTTTATTCCTATTTTCAAACGTCCAAACCTATCAACACCATTACCAGAAGCGCACCCTGCAACTGGAGCAGGAATTACTGGTACAGGCACAACAGCAAATCAAACAACGGGCGACCTTTATCCACAACTGGATTCTCCATGAAAATAGCGGCGCTGAAGAGGACCTCAAGCTAAACCTTAAAACCATTAGCGCGCAGTCCATAGCCACAGCATCACATCTGGTTGACCGTTACCAGGACTCTCTATCCGAAACACAATTGACACAACTGGTCATTGAGGCCCTTCGCCCCCTGCGCTTCAACAATGGTCGCGGCTATCTATTTGCAACACGCCTCGATGGCACAGCGTTGCTCTTTGCCGACCGCCCCCAATTAGAAGGGCAAAACTTACTGGATCAAAAAGACAGCGACGGTGTCTATTATGTGCAGGAGATGATCAGCTTATGCCGCCAACAGGGAGAGGGTTTTGTCAGTTACCGGATCAGCAAGCCCGGTTCTGATTCCTGTGATCATCGTAAAATTGCCCATGTCCGCTATTTCCCCCCCCTGGACTGCTATATTGGTACCGGTGAGTATCTAGATAACTTTGAACAGGACATTCAGCAAAAAATATTCGACAAACTGGACCACCTTGCCACGGATCATTCTTTGAGTATTTTTGCCGCAAGCTATGCTGGGGTGTCGCTGTTTGGCCCCGGCAAAGGGAAAAATGTTCTTCATGTTCAGGATCAGAACGGTATCTTTGTCGTCAAGGAGTTGATCCGCACCGCTCGTGGCGGCGGTGGTTATGTACGCTACCAGATGCCTAACGAACTGACACAAAACGGCTATGAAAAAATCAGCTATTGTCTGCCATTAAAGGGATGGAACAGCTATATCGGTGCCGGCATCAACCTTGACCATGTGGCACAAAACATTGCCCTGTCACGTGCAGACCTGCAACAAAGCATCCGCCGGCAAATACTACAGTCTGCCGCCATCATCCCATTCATTGTCTTATTTCTATGGTATGTAAGACGACGTTTTTCAGCAACCATCGAGAACAGCGTCAACATCCTTAAAGATTCACTACATGCCGCGGTCAGCAACAGTCAACATGTCGATCTAAACCGGATCAATTTCGACGAGTTTCTCACCATTGGTCGTGAAACCAACAATATGCTGGACCAACGCCGTCAGGCGGAACAAAAACTTGAATGGATCGCTCACAACGACCCATTAACCGGCTTAACCAATCGTCACTATGCGGTAGAATCCCTGAAAGCGCTGCAGCGGCAATTACACTCAGGCTCATCGCTTTGGCTGTTTATGTTTGACCTCAATCGCTTTAAGCATATCAACAATGCCTATGGCCATAAAGCGGGGGATCACGTCCTTAAAACAATGGCGCGACGCCTTCTGACACTGAAACCTACGCCCCTGCTGACCGCCCGTTTAAGCAGCAATGAATTTATTTTTGCCGTTAATCTTTCCAACACAACAACGGCGGAACAGATAGCCACAACACTGCGCCAGGAGATACGCCAACCCATCAGCTACAAAGAATTCAGCCTACAGCTCGATTGCAGCATCAGCGGCATTCCATTTGCTCAAAATGATATCAATGAGTTACTGCACAAAGCCGACATCGCCATCCGCTTGGTCAAGCCAGATAGAACATACAACAATTTTTTATTGTACGATGAACAACTGGATCAAAAAATCCGTAAAATGGAACAACTGGAAAAAGCTCTGCGTCATGCCCTGCTCCACCCCGAGCAGTTTGAGCTACACTTTCAACCCATCTGGAATTTGGAGACGCAAACCCTCAAGGGTTTCGAGGCGTTGGTGCGCTGGCATCATCCAAACCTCGGCATGGTCTCACCGGGAGAATTTATCCCTCTGGCAGAACAGAAGGGGATGATTGTTACGCTGGGCAAAATCATCTTTGATCGCGCCTGTGAAACCCTGGCCCGCTGGCTGCAACTCCATCCGCAACTGGCCAATGAAGCGTTACGCCTGTCGGTCAATATGGCTCCTCAGCAATTTGTCACTGATCAATTTACCGAAGAGGTGCAATCGGCGTTGGAACGCTATGCCATTCCTCCGGACATGCTCTGCATTGAAATCACCGAAACCAGTTTGATGGAAAATCCGGAATTAGCCATTCAACGTATCCAGTCGCTGAAAAAAATGGGGATCACCATTGCTATTGATGATTTTGGCACCGGCTATTCATCCCTGAGCTACCTGAGCCAATTTGAGGTAGACACGATCAAGATTGACCGCTCTCTGGTCAATACCATTGATCAGGAACACACGGTGAAAAGAATTGCTGCGGCCATCATCAACCTGTCGCATGACCTGAATTTACAGGTGGTCGCCGAAGGGATTGAAACCCAGGAACAACTACAACAGTTACGCCAGTTAAACTGTAACGCGGTTCAGGGTTTTCTGATCGCCAGACCGCTACGACAACAAGATGCGGAAAAGCTGCTGGCGCAACGCACCCTTCCCTGGTCGGAAATCAAATAACCTTGCGCTATTCGATGTGACAATTAAACTTTGTTGTTGCGACATGCCGATGCACAACGTATGCTCCGAAAACATTGTTGTAAATTAACTATTTAACCAACAGAACAGGATCAATAACACAATGAGTGACTTTCCCAATTGCCCTAAATGCAACTCCGAATATACCTATGACGACGGTCTGTTATTTGTCTGCCCTGAGTGTGCCAACGAGTGGTCGAAAGATGCCCCAGAAGAGACGGATGACAATGAAGCGGTCATTAAAGATGCCAACGGCAATGTGCTGCAAGACGGTGACAGCATTACCGTCATCAAGGATCTGAAGGTTAAAGGGACATCGCTGGTGGTTAAGGTTGGAACCAAGGTTAAGAATATCCGTCTGGTCGATGGCGATCACGATATTGACTGCAAGATTACCGGCATTGGGCCGATGAAGTTGAAATCGGAGTTTGTTAAAAAGATATAATTACTCAGCTCGCTGAGTAAAGTTTGAAGGCCGTCTGCTTACATACAGACGGCCTTTTTCACTTCAACAGAGACTAAAAAAAGATGCAGCAATTAACTTATCTATCCGGATACCCGGAACAATTGACCGATCCGGTCAAACAGTTGATCGCTGACCAGCGCTTGGGCAAGGTACTGCTGAAGAGATATCCGCTGGCCCATGAAATCAAGACCGACAAAGCGCTGTATGATTATACCGTTGATCTTAAGCACCAGTTTCTACGTAAAGCCAACGCGTTGAGCAAAGTGGTTTTCGACCCCAAGATTGACGTCATCCATCAAGCCCTTGGCTTGCACACCTTTATCTCCCGCGTTCAGGGCAATAAACTCAAAGCAAAACATGAGATCCGTATCGGCGTTGTTTTCAAGACTGCGCCGCTGCAGTTCTTACGGATGATCGTGGTTCACGAACTGGCGCACCTCAAGGAAAAGCAGCACAACAAGGCCTTTTACAAATTGTGCACCCATATGGAACCCGACTATCATCAGCTGGAATTCGATCTGCGCCTCTACCTGACCCAGCTCGAACTGTTTGGGAAACTTTACCCATAAACTATTCAGTGTCACCATGTGGAAAACGATCCGGCCTATCGCTTCCACCAAATCATCCCATGGACTGGTCAAAGCAATCGAATATGGCATGCTTTAACCATGGCCGATATTTAGTAATTCCATCACCTTCAAACTAAAGGTGAGAGCTGATCATGAATAATTCTCTACATGCCATTCCACTGGTCAAACTGTCACTGGCGTTGATACCGGTCAGCGTAGTGGTTTACATTCTCTATCGCTGGTCCAGCGAACACGGCAATGCCCTGTATGCCATGCTGCGGATGGTGACGCAGTTGATGTTGATCGGATATTTACTCAACTATATTTTTGAGTCTATGTCCGCCACGATAACCCTGCTGGTGCTGTGTGTGATGGTATTCACCGCAAGCTGGATTGCCCTGCGCACGGTGCAACAACGTACTGCCGCATTGTACCTGAAAGCACTGTTCGCACTAGCTCTGGGTGGCGGCACGACACTGCTGTTGATTATTGTCGGGGTGCTCGATCTACAGCCCTGGTACCTGCCGAGATATTTCATTCCCCTGGCTGGGATGATTTTTGCCAATGCCATGAACAGTGTCAGCCTGGCTGCCGATCGGCTCGAAGCTGAGCTCCAGCATGCAGTGGACTACCCCGCCGCCCGCAATATTGCCTTCAGAGCGTCTCTTATCCCTATAACCAATTCGCTGTTCGCAGTGGGATTAGTATCGATCCCCGGGATGATGACTGGCCAGATCCTCTCTGGTGTCGACCCCCTGATTGCCGCCCGCTATCAGATAATGGTGATGTGTATGATTTACAGCTCTGCCGGAATTTCGTCGGCTTGTTTTCTGACGTTCCTTAAACCGAAACCTGATTAGTATTCATCTTCCACTACACCCGAAAGCCATATCCAGATCATCTTTCAGGGCGGGGTGCAAACCTGGACAAATAATAACGGTCCTGGCCGTTTTCTCCCCCCTGACCATACCGATCTAGACTATGATAATCCCTATGGAAAATTGGTATTTATTCAGTGTTCTGGCCCTGATTCTGTTGGGTACTCAGCGTTTTCTCTATAAGGTAACGGCAGAGCGCGGCTGCAGTTCGGGACTGACGACGGCGATTTTCATGGCCACCGTCACCCTGTTAAGTACTGCGGTCTACGTTGTTTCCGGCGCGACCATCGACGACTATACCGTTCTGATCACCCTGGCACTGGTTAATAGCTCTGCTTTTGCGATCAGTACCATCTCAAATATCGAAGCACTGCGACACTTACCCGCCGCAATCACCTTCCCCCTCACCCGCCTGAGCCTGGTATTGGTCATCCTCGTTTCGGTCATTTACTTTGACGAGCAGTTATCAGCACAACAGTGGTTCGGCATACTGCTTGGTTTTGCCGTGGTTATCCTGCTGGCTAAGGAGTCGAAACAGAACAGCACACCTGAGGAGAACCATCGTTGTGGATTTTTATTTATCGGCATCTGTATCCTGTGTGGAGCCATCGCCTCCATCTCAAGTAAGCTGGCAGCGGTTTCCACCGATACGGCCGGATTCATGGCCCTGACCTATCTGTTTGCTACGGTCTTTTCGCTGTTGATCAATAAGAGGTGGGGACAAGAAACTCCCAGGGAAAAAAATAACGAGGCGATCATGATCGGGGTGATGATGGGTGTACTGAATTTCTTTGGCTTTTACGCCTTTTTAACCGCTCTGGCCAGCGGTCCGCTGTCGTCTATTGCCCTGATCACCGGCATGCACTTCGTCATCGCCATCATCCTGTCGGTCATGCTTTACCATGAGCAGATGACGTTACGCCGGGGGTTAAGCCTCGCCTTGACACTGTTGGCAATATTTTTACTTAGAGCATGAACAGACAGCATCGAAACGGTCCTTTGAATTTATCCATCATCACTCCACACGGCATGACTCGACTCCGTATGGAGGATTAACGTCTGTGCCATTTACTTGATTCGCATGATCCCGTATCATCGCCCCATGGCAGATCAACGAAAAATCCTCCATATCGACATGGATGCCTTTTTTGCCGCTGTTGAACAGCGCGACCGACCAGAACTGCGTGGTAAGCCGGTGATTGTCGGTGGCGATCCCAATTCTCGCGGCGTGGTCGCCACCTGCTCCTATGAAGCCCGCAGGTTCGGCATCCATTCGGCGATGGCGGCCTCTAAAGCATACAGACTCTGCCCTCAGGCCATCTTTGTCCGCCCCCATTTTGACGCCTACCGCGCCGTATCGCAACAGATCCGCACTATTTTTGCCGAATATACCGAACTGGTTGAACCTTTATCCCTGGATGAGGCTTTCCTTGATATTACCGCCAGCGAAAAGCACAGGGCTTCGGCCACTTGGGTGGCGCAAGAGATTTTGTCCCGCATCCATCAACAGACAGGACTGACCGCTTCGGCCGGCGCTTCGTATAACAAGTTTCTCGCCAAGGTAGCATCGGATTGCAACAAGCCCAACGGCTTGACGGTGATCACCCCGGAACAAGCGGAAGCCTTTATCGCCGAGCTGCCGATCCGGCGTTTTTTCGGGGTCGGTAAGGTGACGGAAAAAAGGATGCATGCTCTGGGGATTGAAACCGGTGCCGAGTTACGCCGTTATAGCCGTCTTGATCTGCAACGTCTGTTTGGCAAAAACGGCGACTACTTTTATCAGGTGGCACGCGGTGTCGACGAACGTCCGGTCTGCCCCCATCGCCACCGTAAGTCGATCGGCAAGGAAACAACCTTGCAGGAAGATATTGACAACTGTGATCAGATGCTGGAGATCCTCAACAGCCTGGCCCTGCGGATCGAAGCCATGCTCGCCAACGACAACACCCGTGCCGGGACGGTGACCCTTAAACTCAAATTTACCGATTTTCGTCAAACCACCCTCAGTCACAGTCCGCCACAGACGGTTAACAATGCCGATGAGATGATGGCCATCATCACCCCGCTGCTATACGGATCGGATGCCGGTCAGCTCAAGGTTCGGCTGCTGGGGATCACCCTGTCCAATCTCAATCTGGGCGATGCTCTTCCACCATCAAAGCAGCTGCTGCTCCCTTTTGACGGCGTTTTGGATGCTGCAATCTGAGCTCAAATATTACCCGCGTTTCCCCTCGACACGCACTGTGCATCACAACCCATCTCTTGCTGACTCCCGCCCTGTCACAGCCACAGTCCATGAGAGCTCCAACCCCGATATTAAAGTTTCCGATCTGAACGACCGATAAGATAGAAACGAAGAGTTATTTTTTCGCCTATAAACAGCAAAGACAGCACATCAATGGTGGCAGTCATGACCAAACAGATCGACAACAACACGTTCAAAGGCATTAAACCAACCTCTGCCTATCAAAGGATTGCCCAGAGATACCAGCCAGCCAAAGAGCGCCCGCAACAGGAAGCCGACAAAAAAACAGCGGCAGCTAAACAGGTTACTCGGCGTTTTATTGCCATGCGCGACTTGATTAACAACCTGAAACAGCAACATACCATCTACCGGTTTGACTACATCAGCGCGGAACAGGAGATCAGAGATCTGGGTCTGGAAACAATCGCTAAAAACTTACCACCACAGTTATCCCAACTGGGGTTATCGAGGGATGCAGTCAAACAAATACTCCGCCTGGTTGAAGACCATACGCCACAACTGCAACTGAGCGACAGAACATTCCTCGCCACGTTGGATCACTCTTTATTCCCTGAGCTTGGCCACGGCTTAAAGGTGTTAACCCTGGCCCTGCCTGATCTGCTGATACCGATCATTGACTTTTCCTGTATCGCTCTGGCTGAGCAATGCCAGAGTGAACCGATTGCCTCAACACTCAACAACCTGTATCTGAGCATCGTCCAGCCACAGCTCCAGCAGGGCTTTCAGTTGACGCTCTCCATTGCCGCAGGTGTTGTTGAAGTGGATATGACCGGTCGCCGAGCCTTTTTATACCAGAGAGCGAACCATTCGTTCGGCCTCTATGCCGACAAGCAGATCAATCTGGAGATCTGATATTGTCAGCAGAGAAGAAACGACGCAGGTTTTAGGGACCACGTTCAGCAAGCCAGATCATATGCAGTTCGCCCTTGTTGTCATGCGCCCGCACCCGGTGCTGACTGACCTTGAATCCAACTTTTTTCAACCGTTCTTTAAAACGGCGATCCGCACTGGCTGACCACACGGCCAATATCCCCCTGGGGCGTAGCGCTTCGTAGGATGTAGTCAGGCCATCCATTGAATAGAGCCAGTCATTTTTCTTGCGGGTTAAGCCTTCGGGTCCATTATCGACATCAAGCATGATGGCATCATAAGCCTGCCGTTCGGCACGCAGAACCTTGGCGACATCGCCTTCGCGTACACAGGTGCGCTCATCGTGCAGGGGATAGCCGGCATGCTCACCAAGAGGACCGCGGTTCCATTCCACCACCGCCGGCACCAACTCCCCCACCACCACCTGGGCATTGCTGCCCAGATGCTGCAACGACGCTGCCAAGGTAAAACCCATCCCCAGCCCACCGATCAACACCCGTGGCTCAGAACGTCCGGCAACTTTTCGGCAAGCCAGTTCCGCCAACGCATCCTCAGAAGCATGAGCACGGGTGCTCATCAACACACCACCGCCGACAATATTAATCGAGAATTCAGTATCGCGCTGATAGAGCTGAAGCTCACCACCGTTGCCGGGGATCTGTGCCGTATCAAGTAGTTTCCAGGGTTTCATTAAACTGTCTCTTTCGTTGAGCAAGGGGCAAGGGAAAAAAGGATCGCCACAGTGAATCTCACACTTGGCGCAAAGACGCAAGAGGATAGATTGGAAGTTTCCCTTAAGGGGTAATCTTAACCGCACTCGATGGTGGACAGCTCCTCCAGCAACCACTGCCCGGCTTTACCAAAAGAGCGGGCAGCAGGCCAGATCGAAAACACCGAAACCTGCGGGGCGTTCTTTTCCATAACAAGGGGCAAATGAACCAATGTTCCGGCATTGATCTCCCCATCGACCAGATAACGGGGGAGAAACGAATAGCCCACCCCTTTTCGTACCAGATCATGTATCAACACAGTGCTTTCGATCATCCAAGGTCGACTGGAGTAAATCACCTCTTCAAGCTCGCGTTCTCCGCCGCGGCTGGTAATCACCAATTGCCGATAGGGAGAAAGGTCTGCCGGAGTGATCTGCTTCATCTCAGCCAGAGGATGATTCGCAGCAACCACCGGACTAAAGGTCATATAGGTCAGCAGGCGACTCATCACACATTGATCTGGAAACGTGAGGGGAACCAGCAACCCCATGTCGGCTCTCCCCTGTTCAACCATGGTCTGAATATCCTTCAACGTACCGTAGAGGATTTCCAACTCGGTTTCGGGAAACTGATGATTGAACTGCTGGAGGAGATCAATCAAAAAGTTCTGGGGGATAATTTCGTCGATACCAAGACAAATGCGTGCATCGATCTCTTCACCAAAAGCATAGGCGCGGTTTTGAAATTCGCTACAACGGGCCAGGATAATCCGGGCATCGCGCAACAGAATCTCACCCTCACAGGTAAGCACAGGATATTTGCCACGCCGATCAAACAGTTGTACGCCGGTATCGATCTCCAAATTCGCCACCGCCGTGCTGACGGCCGACTGCGCCTTTTGCAACCGACGCCCAGCCGCCGAAAACGAACCGCATTCGGCGGCGGCAACAAATGACTCCAAATGATCAACGGAAAAATTCATGGGTTCTACCTCCTCGGCAACAACCAACTCGATCTATCTGATTTCAAGATAGTACCTAACTTTCATCAACCAGAAAAGAAGATATTATAGGCGCAAGATATGACCACAAGCTGGCCAAAAAACCTTTTGTAAGGAAGAATACGATGAGAATCCGCCGTGACCGCTTACGCCACACCATCCTTTACGAAGCACTGCTGCTCGCACTGCTCATCCCGCTGTGTAGCTCTGTACTACACGAATCCGCTTCAAAGATCGGAGCGTTAGGTATTTTTTTGAGTCTGCTGGCCATGACCTGGAACTATGTTTACAATCTCGGTTTCGATAAAACCTTGCGTTCACTGGGTCGCCCTCTCTACCCGCGCGGCTTCCGGTTGCGTGCCCTCCACGCGGTACTGTTTGAGGGCAGTCTGCTGTTCGTCAGCATCCCGGCAATGATGTGGTGGCTACACCTCTCCTTATGGCAGGCTGTCGTTATGAATCTGACCTTTCTGCTGCTGGTGCCTGTTTATACGCTAGGCTACAACTGGCTATACGATCTGTTTTTTCCGCCGATGCTATTGCCAAAAAAACCTGCCTAGTCGTCCTAAATCAGGGCAGAGAATGACAGCAGCAAAGCTGAATCACTCGGCCGGCAACGGGTAGATACGCTGGCTGGCAAACTGGACGCCAAAATCGAACTGGAGCAGTCAAACGGAACATGCATCCGACTGCTGTTCCCTGAGGTTGAGGCATAAACAAAATCCGTATTCCCACCGAAAAACTAAGTCTATTCCTTCTACAGTGTCGGCTATCGCTACGAGAATCTATAAAAAACGGGCCGGGAGATCATCCCGGCCCGTTTTATATACTTCTGTATTACTCAGTAATCTCAGCTGGCACTGACACCTTCGGCCATCAATTTCGATAGCGCTTTGGCGAACACCACCGGATCACGCGGCTTGTCCCCTTCGAGGAGCAGGGCCTGATCGTAGAGCAGCCCGGCGTACTCCTTGAGTTGAGCACTGTCGCTGTCGGCAGCGAACAACTGCTTCATGCGGGTGATCAGTTCGTGGTTGGGGTTCACCTCCAGCATGCGCTGGCCCTGGGGAACCTGCTGGCCCATGGCTTCGAACATCTTGGCCATTTTCGGATCGAGATCGTGATCTCCGGCCACCAGACAGACGGCTGAATCCGTGAGACGCCCAGAGATGCGCACTTCCGAAACCAGATCTTTGAGTTCCTCTTTCATCAGTTCGAGCAGATCGCCAAACTCTTTTTTCTGCTCTTCCTTGTCGCCCTCGCCGAGATCGAGATCACCCTTGATAGCAGACTGGAATGGCTTCTCCTTGTACTCACCGAGACCGGAGATAATGATGTCATCAAAATCGTCGGTCATGATCAGCACTTCGATCCCCTTCTCCTTGAACACCTCCAGATAGGGGGACGCTTCGGCACTGGCGCGGTCGGTACCGGTGATGTAGTAGATCTCTTTCTGATCTTCAGGCATCCGATCAACGTACCCGGCCAACGTGGTGGTTTCGCCCGGCTTGGTGCTGGTGGACTCCACCAGCAGCAGATCGGCGATGGTCTCACGGCGCTCAAAGTCGTGGTGGATCCCCTCTTTGAGGATGCGACCGAACTCTTCATAGAAGGTAGCGTAGGCCTCGGCATCATCCTTCTTCATTTTAGCCAGAGTATCGAGCACCTTCTTGGTCAGGTTCTTTTTGATCACCGATACCACTTTGTTTTCCTGCAGGATCTCGCGACTGACATTGAGCGGCAGATCGGAAGACTCCACCACCCCTTTGACGAAACGCAGGTAGGAGGGCAACATCGCCTCACAGTGGTCCATGATCTGTACCCGGCGTACATAGAGGGTGGGACCGATTTTATAATCCTGATAGAAGATATCGTGGGGACGCTTTTCCGGCAGATAGAGCAGCGCCGAAAACTCGGTGGTACCCTCGGCACGATAGTGGATCACCTTGACGGGATCGCTGAAATCATGGGAGACATGCTTGTAAAACTCGTTGTACTCCTCGTCGCTGATCTCATCCTTGCTCTTGAGCCAGATCGCCTTGCGCGAGTTGAGGATCTCTTCTTTGATCTCAGTGACAGTCTTCTCTTCATCTTCCGGATCAGGGGTGGAACGGGTAACGTCCATCACCACCGGATACTCGATGAAATCGGAGTACTGCTTAACCACTTTGCGGATCTCCCACTCTTCGAGGAAGGTTTTGGCCTCCTCTTTAAGGGTGAGGATCACGTCGGTACCCTTGCTTTCCTTCTCGGTATCGTCGAGGGTGTAGGAACCGTCGGCGACAGATTTCCACACCACGGCATGGCTGGCATCGGCACCGGCCTTACGGGTGATGACGGTGACCTGATCGGCAACCATGAACGAGGAGTAGAAGCCGACGCCGAACTGGCCGATCAGCTCAGGGTTGTTCTCCACTTCGCGACTTTCGAGCATCTGGATAAACTCTTTGGTGCCGGAATGGGCAATAGTGCCGAGGGCTTCAACGGCCTCATCGCGGGTCATACCGATACCGTTATCACGGATGGTCAGGGTACCGGCCTCTTTATCGGCGATCAGCTGAATCTTCCACTCGTCACCGCCTTCGGCCAACGATGAATCAGTGAGTGACTCATAGCGCGCCTTATCAATGGCATCGGAAGCGTTGGAGATCAGTTCGCGCAGGAAAATCTCTTTATTGGAGTAGAGTGAGTGGATCATCAGGTCGAGAATCTTGTTAACTTCGGCCTTAAATTCATGCTTGTTAGCTGTCATGGATCGAGTTACCTCCTGTCAAAATAAAAAATTTTGTGCTGGCAGTGAAGATAAGTACCCTGCCGGTGATTGTCAACCATCGTCCTGAAAAATTTCCCCCATGATGGGAGTAAATTTTATATTTAGCACGAACCTTCCGCTCTGGTTCTGCTACCCGCCTTCGCGGGAGAGACGAACCTGAGGATAGCTTTCTAGTGTAGCGAAAGATTGATATGAATCAGTTTGATTATATGTCTAATCCAAGGGGAGATATTCAACCTTGACGATCTCCAACTCCTCCTCACCGCCGGGAGTTTTAAAGGTGATCACATCGCCCTCATGGACACCAAGCAGTGCCCGACCAATGGGCGATACCCAGCTGATACGACCAAGGGCCGGATCAATTTCATCGACACCGACGATACTGAGGATCTTCTCCTCCCCCTGCTCATTTTCCACCGTCACCGTACAACCGAACAACACCTTGTCACCGGCGACTTTTCGTTGGCCAACGGGATCAATAATCACCGCCGCGTCCATCCTTTTAGTCAAGTAATGGATACGACCATCAATTTGGCGCAGCCGTTTTTTGCCGTAGTGATAGTCGGCATTCTCGCTGCGATCACCATTGGAGGCGGCCCAGGCGACGGTTTTCACCATATCCGGACGCTGCACGTACAACAGATCCTTGATCTCGGCTTTAATCCGTTCGGCACAGCCGGTAGTCATATAGTTACCGTGGCCCTGAATAGCAGGCTTGCCGGGCTGGTCATCATCGTCATCAAAAGTGGACGGGTTATCAATCGGGCACATAGCGACTCCACATAAACAACCGTAATATTCGCCCGACAGAGCGATTACGGTCCATTGTTGCTGATCTTTACAGACAATCTCTGTAATCAATGTTCACTTTATAGAATCTCTAAACAGTTCTGTCTATAATCGCTTTATAAATTTTGCAACCTGCCAACGAACCAATAACACCATAAAAAGGCCAGCACAGTAATGCAGCACCTTTTGCATGTTAACATCAATGCGTATAAAAACATCTCAACAACTTGTTATCCTTAATAAAAATAAGTGCTAAATTTATTGTCACAGCTCTTACAAATGACCGCTTATTACTTTTTTATAATTTGACATCTAATCTCCGTGTACGCTACATAATATCACATCAGGTGCCCACTATGGGCTATCTACCACAGGACAAACAACACGGGTAGACAACGGGAAGACGGTGAAAATCCGTCGCGGTCCCGCCGCTGTAACCGGTAACGAACATCACAACAGCCACTACCTCATACAATGGGTGGGAAGGAGTGATCAGTAGAATGAGCCGGAAGCCAGAAGACCTGCCTGACGATGTTTGCCAACAAAGACTGCCTTCGTGGATTAAGGTATGACTTACTTCCGTTTTGTCGATGCTTAGGTTATGACAAGCGGATAAACCGCTATGGCGGTTTGGCACCATCGCTGATTAAGAGGATGAAAAACGGCATCCCCAAAACATTTGAAATATGTTTTGGGGATTTTTTTATGCTGCCTCGGCAGCCCATCACACCAGCGAGGAGATAGATGGTACGACAACGGATCACCACCCTGCTTATGCTCGTCATTATGCTGCTGAGCACCCTGCCCGCACTGGCCGCCAACAACGAATCAACCCCACAACTCAGCGCAGAAATGCAACGTCTGATTGAACAGAAAGTCGATGAACTGCTGGCACAACGTCTGGCGACAATCCCCACCAGCGGCCCCCACTCCATTGACAAACCAACCATCGCCAAGAGTGATCAACATCAAATAGTGGCGGAGGTGGTTCAAAGTCTAACCTTAAGCGGAGTGGTTGAGGTAGAAGCCAATCACACCGAGGACTACGATGGTAACAGCACCAGCGGTCTGGAACTGGCGACGGTAGAATTAGCTGTCGATGCCCAAGCTCACCCCTGGGTTCAAGGACATGTGCTGTTCCTGTATGAGGAAGGGGACGAAGATGATGTCGTCATCGATGAAGCGTTTATCACCATCGGCAACAATGATGTAACACCCTTCTACCTGAATGCGGGTCGTCTGTATGTGCCGTTCGGCAACTTCACCACCTTCATGATCTCAGATCCACTGACGCTTGAAATGGGCGAAACTCAAGAGACCGCCGTACAAATCGGCTATAACGATGAAAACTGGCACGCCTCAATGTACACCTTTAACGGTGACACCAGCGAAGGCGATGAATTCAGTACCATCGAGCAATTTGGTGCCCACCTCGGCTACAGCCTTGAGCGCGAAGCCTGGAATCTGGCGGTAGATGCCAGTTATGCCAGCTCGTTATTCGATTCCGACAGCCTGAGTGAAGAATATGAAGACGCCGCCGTCAATGGTGATTATATCCCCGGCCTGGGACTGCACGCCGTCATCGGCATCGCAGATCTGACGCTGATCGGTGAATATATTGCGGCACTGGAAGAACTTGATGTTGACGGTGAACACATTGATCCCTACACCTTCAACTTGGAAGTTGCCTACACCCTTGAACTTCTGGATCGCGAAACAGCATTCGCCCTGGCATGGCAAGGCAGTGATGATCTGGTCGGCTTTTTACCTGAACAACGCTTCATGGCCAGTGTCGGCATCAGCCTGTTTGACGATACCGCTCTGACTGTAGAATATACCCATGATGAAGACTATGACACCAGTGATGGCGGTAGCGACGATAGCAGCAATTCGCTGACCGCCCAACTCGCTTACGAATTTTAATTACCAATGAGGATAACCCCCATGAAAAAAACTCTTTTTAGCCTGTTCATCGCCCTGTTCATCATGGGCAGCGCCCTCCCCGGTTGGGCAACAGCCACCGGCGATAACAGGCAAGCCATCGTTATCGCTAATTTTGGCACCTCCTACCCCAAGGCCCTGCAAGCCTTGACAGCAATCCAGAAAAAAGTTCAACAGGCGTTCCCGGACAGCCGTGTCGAATTAGCCTTTACCTCCAACATCGTCCGCAAGATCTGGCATGAACGCCAGCATGACATGGCGTTTCAACAACAACATCCTGAAATTCCCCAGCAGGTCTTGTATGTCCAGGGACCTCTGGCGACCATCGCCAATCTTCAGGATGCCGGTTACCGAACCATCTATGTTCAGCCAAGCCACATTTTTGCCGGTGAAGAATATCTCGACCTCAGCTCCTATGTCGAAGGCTTGAACAGCATCAACACCATCAAAACCCGCTTCATGCCGTTTGAAACATTAGCCATTGGCCGACCGGCCCTCGGCACTTTCGGTGATGAACATCCTTACCATGATGATCTGAAAAAGGCCGCTCAAGCGTTGGCAGTCGATGTCGAAATGGCGCGAAAAAACGACCAGGCGCTGGTCTATATGGGCCACGGCAACGAATATTTCACCACGGGAAGCTACATCGAACTGCAGGCAACCCTGCGTCACATGTACCCCGACCTACCCATCTTCATCGGCACGGTAGAAGGGTTCCCCTCGTTGGACGATGTCAAAAACAACCTGGCCAAACAAAACATCAACAGTGTCCTGCTCAAGCCACTAATGGTTGTCTCTGGTGATCACGCCAACAATGACATGGCGGGCGAAGAAGATGATTCCTGGAAAAATCAATTTGAACAGATGGGGATCAAGGTCACCACGGTACTTAAAGGTTTAGGTGAAAATCCAGCATGGGCCGACATCTATGTTGAACACCTGCAACAACTAATCATGGATAGTGCAGCCCACTAAGGGTGATTCACAGTCAATAAACACAAAAGCTACCGCAACATTGCGGTGGCTTTTGTGTTTCAGAAGACAAATATTCTAATCCCCTGCTGCCAAGAAAAAACAAACAGGTGAATTCTGCTATTTATCGATTACGCTTGTCGTGTTGAGTTTATCTACCTGGCCCATGGGTAACTGCTTGAACCGGCCACCATGGATGATCGGATCTCCCTTGTAGCCAAGGTTCTTGAAGTTAATATAATCTGTGCTTTGAGTTAGCTGCTCAACATCATTACGTTTTCCTTCAAGAAAACGGAAGTCCGTCGTCTTGTGCGCCAGTTGTTTGAAATCGACATGACGGCTGTCCTGATGACAGCGGTCACAGGTTTTTTCCCCCTGTAAGCTCGAATGACACTGGACGCAAGTCAGAGCCATGGTCGCCGGCATCACTTCGTGTTCCACGCGCCAGTAGGTCCAAGTCTCTTTCCACAGCCAATCGCCGCTGTAGGGTAGTTTGGCGGCATTCATCCCATCGGCAAAGGACTTGGCCCAATCGTAATGCTTCCAATAGGCCGTGCTGTCATCGGCATTGCGCGGAAACAGATGCGGTATCAGCAGGGTGTGATGCAAGGCGTCAAAAGCCTGCACCCCCTTCATGATCTTGAATGGTGTTATGCGCGCATTTGGATCGTTGCGCATGCCAACGGGTGCAGTCAGCGCGATGATGTCGGCACGGGTATCGACTGCATCGCCGAGGATAACGCGCTCCATGCTACCGTTAAACCAGCTGTAGTCGGGTTGAACGGCGCGTTGCCAGCGAAATTCCCCCTTCTTGACATGGTAATCCGGCAGTCCCTTGACGTCGCCCAGATCTTGCAACACCGGCTTGCGTTGTTTGTCGCCCGCCTTCGACCAGTCCCACCAGGTTTTGGTCGATGTGCATTTGGCATAGACCGGTGAATGGCAGGTGTTGCAGTCGATGCTGGCGCTGTGCTTGTTGAGATGATGATCAAGCAAGCTGTTACCCAGATGCGGTGTGGCGGAATGGCAATCCTCACAGCTGACAACCCCTTCGGCAGCGGCGACGGAAGAGCTGCGCCCAGCGATGCGGTGTTGGCGTGTCGTATGGCATTCGCTGCAACTGAAATCGAGGTTGCCCATGTGGACATCACATTCCGGATGCGGCTGGGCCAGATTGCTGCCCATGTCGGCGTGTTTGATGGCGTCACCGCCGCCACCGTTGAAGTGACAGTTGCCGCAACTCTGACGGCTGCTGTGACCGACGTTCTCGGCAACGAATTTCAGATCGACGCTGTCGTCGGGCCAACCGGCATTTGCTGGTGATTTTTTGTATGTACCGGTGGTGTCGTGACAGACCAGACAGTCCATGTGACTGGTGTCAGTGAAATCAAAAGAGGGGTCTCTCCAGCCATATCCTGCGTGACAACTTGTGCAACGAGACTCGTTGCTGATGATGCTCACTCAGTAGTTGTTGAGGGCCGTCGTCCCCTTGCCGTGGCGTATTTCACGGCTATGATCCTGGGTGTGGCCGGAAGGGCCACGCCACTGCCAATGCGCCGTATGCAGCATGTCATTGGCTTCATCCTCATGGCAGCGCAGACACTCGGCAGTCACCTGTAATGCGTCGGGTTTTTCCGGCAGTTTCACCAGCTGTTTATGCTCCGGAACCTTGTTCAGATGACAACCGCTACAGGTAACCGGGCCTTTGTTCTGTTGCTGATGACAGGGGGTGCAGCTCTGGTGATAGGCGGCCTTGAGCCCCAGTCGTTCGGGATAATCGGGATGAAAAGCCTGTTGATGACAGGCCGAGCAACGCACCGTTTCTGGATGATTACTGTCGCCGATGTAGCTGCTGTTGTCCGCCGGACGCAGATGGTGGCAGATGCTACAGTCGCCGCTGGCGGCGGCGTGCTGACCATGATTGAAACGCACCGGGCCGTAATGATCCTCCTGAGCCTTTATGAAAGGGCTGTCGAGGAGGAAATAGGTGTTTTTTGCATCCTTGATCGACAGCTCTGTTGCGTGTAGACGCTGGCTGCGGCGGATAGGGCCTTCCTCCTTGACCTTGTCCACCATGGGGATAATCTGTTGTGCCCGCTGGCGTGCTTTTTCCTGTCCCGGAGCAGTCCAGACAACATCGTCATTTTGCGCTGCCACAGTCTCTATAGCGGCCAGGCTCGGCTGCACCATCAACATGATCGACAGCACAACCAGCAATGCTATTTTTAAGCGGAATAACTGTTGTATCATGAGGGTATTTCCTCCCTGCTCTGCGATAGAACCGGCAAATAGGTAACCAGAACGCGGTAGACAAACATCAACGTGGCGATGAGGCCGAAGGTGATCAGCAGCTCCCCCAGTGCCGGAGCATAGTGATCCGGGGTTACCGGCGGTGTATAACCGATGATAAACACGTTGATGCGGTTGAGTATCACGCCGCCGACAATGAGAGCGGCGGCAATAAACAGATAGCGCCGCGATTGGCGCCGCTGCGCAGACAACAACATCAGCAAGGGGGTGATAACCCCCAGCCCCAGTTCCACGATAAATGCATTGGTTTGGAAGGTGCCATCAAACAGATAAACCCAACTGCCGCGCAGCAACAGATCACCGACTTTCAACAGCAAATAAAAACTGAGCAGGCTGATGGTGATGCGCGATAGCGGTGCCAATACCGTCATTTCGTTATCGGTGTCCAGAGAACTGCTGACCAGGGTAGCTTCGACAATCACCATGGGATAGCCGACGGCAATAGCCGAAGTGAGAAACAGCAACGGCAAAATGGGTGTGTACCACAATGGGTGCAGTTTTGTTGGGGCAATGAGCATCAGTGAACCGAGGCTGGACTGATGCATACATGACAGCACGACACCGGCGATGATGAATACCCACATGGTTTTGCTGAGCATCTTGTCGGCAAGGTCTAAAAAAAACTCCACAGGACGGTTGAGACTGGTCAACAGACCGGGCAGTGACACACGGCCTTGAAACTGTTCGATCACCACGGGGAGAAATTCAATATACAACACATGCAGATAAACCATGACGCACATGGCCACTTCAAACAGGACCGAGTTGGTATTCCAGTAAACCAGCGGCTTCCAGATCGCCCAGGAACGACCGATATCCACCAGCAGGCCGAGGACGACAAAGGTATAGCCGAGCATGGCCGTGAGCAACGCCGGTCGGATCACCGGTTCATAATGATGACGGCCCAAGATGTGGGCCAGGGCAGCGGTGGTAAAACCACCTGCGGCCAGGGCGACACCGGTGGCAACATCGACACCGACCCATAATCCCCAGGGCCGCGCTGTTGTCAGGTTGGATACGGCACCGATACCACCGCTAAAACGGAACACTACCGCCACGGCACCGGCAGCCATAAAGACCAGCATCACCAGCACACCGGGGGTCCATAAGGGACGCTTAACCGGTAACGGATTGTATGGCACGTGATGAGACTCATGTTGGGGCACATGTTGGGGCGTATGATGGCTCATGAGACATCTCCGGGCTGTTCGGGATGCTGAAGAGTCTGCTGTTTATGATTGCGGTACATCACACCGCCCAACAGGGTGAACAGCAGCGCAGGTGACCACAGATAACTGAACAGCGAGTGTTGCAGGGTCTCCGGCAGACGTGGCAACGGCTTAAGGGGCAGCTTGAGAAAGCCGAGCTTTGCAAAAGGGACGTTGGACAGGTACAACCACGATGTGCCGCCCACCTCCTTCTCTCCATAAACATGATCGACATAACGACCGGGATTATCGTGCAATCGCTTTTTCGCCAGTTTGAGAAGCGTGGACCGTTTGCCGAAGGTGATCGCTTCCGTCGGACAGATGGTGGCGCAGGCGGGAGGCTTATTCTGCTCACTCAACAGGGTCTCGCAAAGGGTGCACTTCATCACCTTGGGAGTGAGTGGATTGTGATATTCGTAAGCGGGAATTTCAAACGGGCAGGCCACCATGCAGTAGCGGCAGCCAATACACTTGTCGGCATCGTAATGAACGGCACCGTTGCTCTTTTTACTCATGGCACCGGTAATGCAGGCTGAAACACAGGCTGGATCCTGACAGTGCATACACTGTATCTTGACAAAATCCGCAACCGGCAACCCCTTATCATCGTCGACACGACCGCTGTGATAACGGTTGACAACGGTGAATTTCGTTGCGTCCGGGCGACGTTTCTCGTCGAATACGCTGAGATCATCAAAGGGGCGAACAGGCAACGGTAGTTCATTGACGGCGTTGCAAGCCTGTTCACATTTACGACAACCGATGCAGCGGCTGATATCCATCAGACAGCCAAATGCGTCAGCGGGTGCTTTGGATTGCCAGGCCAGAGCCGATCGCGGTGTTGAGATCGCTGTTGCCGCACCAACGGCGGCCAGCTTGAAAAAACTGCGGCGTTTTAGTTGCATGCCACCTCCCATTTCATATCATCATAAATTCATTACAAACAGATAAATTATATAATCATATTAATGCAAAACCATATTAATGCAAGCCATCGCGAACGATACTCACTTTCAAAAAACTGTGCTGGATGGGCAACATTTTGTCAATGGTGAATTACATGGAAAAGAGGCTATTTTTGCAGATAAATGAAATCGAATATTCATAGGCTGCAGTTAGGGGAGATTTCATCGTTGCTTCGTCAAAAACAATGCATTGATCAACAGCGCTCAATACATCCTGTTTCCTGCTGGTCGACTGCCTGCCAGGTGCCGTTGCAATCAGGCAGGGAGGCGCTAGAATGATAAAGCCGTCTTTTTTCGCCCCAGCACGGAGTGCCATATGCGAAATATTTACAGTTTTATCCTGATGATATGTGCATTCCTCCTGGCAACGTCGAGCCTAATAAATGCCGAAGCTCCCAGCCAAGAACCGACGACTGCTGCCAACGGTGTCAGCGCAGCGGTTGTTGCTCCGACATTTCCCGGTGTATCAGAGATGGTTGCCCGGCGCGCTAATCTCGGTAACGATCTCGCCAACAGCCGCAGCCAGATTACTGAGCTGGCCAACAACAGCCAGGTTCGTGACAACCTTGAAAAAGTGCTGGCACGCCAGACCATTGTTGACGAACGCCTTGAGGAGCTTGGCGATCCAACCCGTTGGAGTTTTGAGCGGCTGCTGGAGAGAAAAAAAACCCTCAATAGCCAGATTACCAGCCTTACTACCATTTTCGATAATATTTCAGCACTACTATCTATCGTTGAAGAGCTGCGCAGCCAATGGCAACAGCGGCAAACATTCTGGGGGGAATGGAAGACATTCTTATCTGCGGAACAGGCTGAATTTTCGACGAAAGAATTTGATCTCTCGGTGCAGCAGTGCGATGAGCTACTCGACATCATTAACGAAACCGGCAACACGCTGATCAGTGTCCAGCAACAGGTTCTCGGGGTGCAAGACACCAATCAGAACAGCATGCGCCAGGTGGATAATGCGCTAAATATTCTCAGGGGGCAGATTTTCAAAAAAACAGCACGTTCGCTGTTCAATCCTGGCTTTTATCAACAGTTTACCCCCGAACTCTACAGGCAGTTTCTCGCTAATCTAAAGCTGGTGAAGTGGCACAGAACGCGATATCTCAACGACTATTGGTGGGTGACGGTGTTGCAATTAAGTGTGGCCCTGTCTTTGGCCATCAGCCTGCGCCGACGCCGCAGCGAAAAGAACGATGAATCGCAATGGAACGTACTTTTTCGCCACCCATGGGCAACCGGTCTATTTGTCGCCTTTGCCACCCTGAGCCTGCTCTACAAAGCACCACCTCTATCATGGACTCTCTATCTCCTCATTATCAGCGTACTCAGTGCCAGCATCCTGGTCGCGGAGACGGTCCCGGCCCGCCGCCATGCCTTGTTGGTATGGCTGCTGGCAATAACCTATCTGATATCGATGCTCTTTCAGCTGATCGGCTTACCGTTGCCACTGTACCGGCTGTATATGATGTTGCTGTCTTTATCTGGCGTGCCGCTTTTGATCAGACTCTGTTATCACTGCCGAATGAATAAGGACGCCTGGCAGCTGATCGTCGGCTTGCGCACGGGCATTGTGCTGTTGCTGATCTCGCTGATCGCCCAACTCGGTGGCTACAGCACACTGTCGTCTCGACTTATCGATTCATCGTTTAAAACCGTCTTTGTCCTATTGATGATTTTAATGGTGATGCGACTGGGCCGTGGCGGCATCGATTTTGTCGTCAATCATCCCTGGATTATCCGCTGGCAATTCTTTCGCATCTTTGGCGAACGACTTGGTGTCCGGATCAACCACATCCTTAAGGGGGCGCTGTTAATCTACGCGACCCTGTACATGGCACAGATCTGGGGAGGCAGTGACAGCGTAAAGAGTACCTGGCTCAACATCAAAGAACTCGGTTTTTCCATCGGCGAAATACAACTGACTCTGGACACGCTGCTGATGGTCGTGGTGGTGATGTATCTCGCCTACACCCTATCATGGCTGCTGCGATCGCTCTTTGATGTCGAGGTGATCGGACCGCGTTATATCGACAGCGGCGTGCGCGATTCGATCAAGACTCTGCTCCACTATGTGATCATCTCCTGCGGGGTGTTATTTACCCTCAGTGCCGCCGGCGTCGGCATGCAAAACTTTGCCGTCATCGCCGGTGCTCTGGGTATCGGCATCGGTTTTGGTCTACAAAATATCGTCAACAACTTCCTCAGCGGACTCATTTTACTCTTTGAGCGCCCGGTCAAACTCGGCGACCGCATCGTTCTCGACAGTGAATGGGCCATTGTACGCAAAATCGGTCTGCGCTCCACTGTCGTTGAAACCTATGATAAAGCCGAAATCATTGTCCCGAACAGTCAGCTGATTTCAGAAAAAGTGACAAACCTCACCCTGAGTAATTCTCAAGCGCGCGTGGTAATTGATATCGGCGTCGCTTATGGCGAAGAGATGGAAGATATCCTCAAAATCCTCACAGAAGAGGCTCTGGCTCATCCTTCGGTTCGGACCTATCCCAAACCATCTCCACTGTTTGTCAACTTTGGTGACAGCTCTCTCGATTTTCAATTACGGGTATGGCTGGACAACTTCGATCATAGTTTTCAGGTCAAGAGCGAACTGTGCGTCGCTATCTACAAGCGCTTTGCAAGCGAAGAGATTGAGATCCCCTTCCCTCAACACGATCTCCATATCCGCTCGCTAACAGAGTCTCTCTGTCCACAGGGTTCATCTGACAAAGAAGCATTACAACCAACAACTGCGCCGCCAGAGACTCAAAAAAACAACGCCGATCACAACAACGGCCAAAAAGAATAATACCATCAGCAAATAAACCCCAGCGGGCGCGAGATGAAGAATGATTGACTACGATAAATAGCCATTATTTTTGCATAGTTCGCACTGATCATGCGGCAAACTCCGTCTCAAATACACCTCAACAGTAGGCATCCACCCAAAAACAAAAAGTGTTCAGGGTTGCGAAAATCATTTCAATGTTGAGCAGAATCAGCACAACAACAGCTTAAAATGAATTTTCGATCTACAAGACAAAGCAGGCAATACAACGGTTTCAGTGAACATTTCCAACAGGAGAAATTCTTTTTTTTGCTGTTGGCATATCCAATGCACTTTTTGATAACAACAAAAAGAGTGATGGATAGCAAAGAATCACTTTGGTTCCGTGGTGTATTAATGACCCCATGTCTTGAAGGTTTATTATGGTTGAACTCCTGCTCATTTTAGTTAGCACAGTCTTTGTTAATAACTTTGTCCTGGCCCGATTTCTTGGTGCCTGTCCATTTATGGGTGTGTCCAAAAAGGTCGACACCTCTCTCGGTATGGGAATGGCGGTTATCGTCGTTATGACCATCGCCTCGGTGGTGACATGGTTTTTCCAGTACAAGGTATTGATCCCCCTTGACATTGAATATCTGCAAACCATCGCGTTTGTTTTGATCATCGCATCACTGGTGCAGTTGGTGGAGATCATTCTCCACAAAACCAGCCCGGCACTCTATCAGTCTCTGGGAATTTTCCTCCCACTGATCACCACCAACTGTGCAGTGCTCGGTGTTGCGGTACTGAACATCCAGAAAAGCTATACCCTGCTCGAATCCTTGGTATTTTCACTGGGCGCAGGTCTGGGCTTCACTCTGGCCATGTGGCTGTTTTCCGGTTTGCGTGAGCGACTGGAATTAAGCCCGGTACCCAAATGCTTTCAAGGAACAGCCATCGCCTTGATAACGGCAGGCTTGCTCTCCTTAGCGTTTATGGGATTTTCCGGCCTAGTTAAGAGCTAAGCCTTAAGGGTTAAGATTCTTCCCAGGTTAAATATACTGATTTTATGTGAGGTAAAAATGCTTAGTGCTGTTTTGGGCCTGGGGCAGATTGGCTTGGTCGCAGCGATCGCTCTTGGTTGGGCCTCAAAAAAGTTTGCTGTCGACATCGATGCCAGAGAATTAGACATCAACGAAGTCCTTCCCGGCGTTAATTGCGGCGCCTGCGGATACCCCGGTTGTTCAGGCTACGCTGCGGCGATTGTTGAAGGTAAAGCGGCTATCACACTGTGCCCACCGGGTGGCGGTGATGTCGTTGAACACATTGCTGAAATTATGGGCCTCGATGCCAACGTTGGCGAGCCTCTGCTTGCCGTCGTGTTGTGCCAAGGCGACAACCGGAAAACCACCAAAAAATATCGCTACCTAGGGCTGCATGACTGTAATGCCGCCAGCAAAATTGCCGGTGGCCCGAAGGACTGCCCCGCTGGATGCCTGGGCTTGGGATCATGTGTTGCCTCCTGCCCGTTTGAAGCGATCGAAATGACTGCGGATGGTCTGGCCATCATCAACCGTGAGCTGTGTACCGGCTGTGGCCACTGCATCGACATCTGTCCACGCCAGGTGATCCGCATGACTCCGGCAAGAGAGACTGTCCATGTATTGTGCAACAGCCACGACAAGGGCGGTGTGGTACGCAAATACTGTGAAACCGGCTGTATCGGCTGCAACATCTGCAAAAAGACCGTCCCTGAGGCATACAAAATTGACAAATTTCTCGCTCGGGTTGATTACGACCATGCCGAGCATGCTGCGCTGGCCATCGAGAAATGTCCGCCCCAGTGCATCCGTGATTTCAAGACCGCCTACCCTGAGAGCAGTCATTTCAGGCCGGAACAAAAGCAACCATCAGCGACACTATGCGCAGGAAAGGATCTGCACGGATGAATCAAAAAACATTTGTCGGCGGCGTTCATCCCGCCGACAGTAAACATGACTCGGACACGAAGCCGATCGAAGCCTGTCCGCTTCCCGAGCAACTGATTATTCCATTGTCACAACATATCGGTGCTCCCGCAGAAGCTTTGGTTAAAGCCGGCGATCTGGTTTTCAAGGGGCAGACCATCGCCAAGGCCTCAGCCTTTGTTTCGGTGCCCATCCATGCGTCAACCTCAGGGCAGGTGATCGCCGTTGAGCCACGTTTACACCCGTGCGGCAAAATGTTGCCGGCCATCGTCATCGAAGCCGATGGCGAAGATCACTGGGATCCATCCCTCGAGGGGATCGACCCGGCCCAGTGGACAGGCGACGAGTTACGCCAGCGAATCAGCGACGCGGGGATCGTCGGTATGGGCGGCGCAACCTTCCCCACCCACGTCAAGCTGTCGCCCCCCGAGGACAAGCTCATCGACACGCTGATGATCAACGGTGTCGAGTGCGAACCCTATTTAACGGCCGACCATCGGTTGATGCTGGAACAAAGCGACAAGATCATGGACGGCATCGATATTCTCCGCCGTGTCCTGGGTGTCAAACACACCATCGTCGGCATTGAAAGTAACAAGCCCGATGCCATCGCTTGTATGGCCAAGGCCGGGGCAAATCACGGCATTCAGGTTCAAGCTCTGGAAGTGAAATATCCGCAGGGTGCTGAAAAGCAGCTGATCGATGCCCTGCTGGGGCGTGAAGTGCCATCCGCCGGACTGCCGATGGATATTGGTGTCGTAGTACAGAATGTCGCTACCGCCGCTGCCGTCAGCGACGCGATACGACTGGGGCGACCACTGGTTGAGCGGGTCGTTACCATCAGTGGCCCGGCCGTTGCCGAAGCCAAGAATCTGCGGGTTCGCATCGGCACGCCGCTGAGTTTTCTCGTCCAGCAATGCGGTGGCAACAAGTACGAGGTCTCGAAGATTATCATGGGCGGTCCGATGATGGGGCAGAGCCAGCTATCCCTCGACGCCCCCGCCGTACGCGGCACTTCGGGATTGCTGCTGTTCGGCGAAAAGGATCTGGCCAAGATCGAAGCGGGACCCTGTATCCGTTGCGGACGCTGCGTCGGTGCGTGCCCGCTCCACCTGCTGCCGGCGACGATTGCTTCTTACGCCACGTTGGGGATGTTTGATGAGGCCGAAGCACATTCGGCCCTGGATTGTATGGAGTGTGGCTGTTGCACCTATATCTGCCCGGCAACCCGGCCTCTGGTTCAGACTCTGCGCCACGCCAAGGGTGGAATTTTAGCGAAAAGAAGGAGATCCTAGCGTGGACAATCAACTCTATATGTCGTCCTCCCCCCACGTCCACAGTGGTGAGACCACTCAGGACATTATGCGCGCCGTCATCTATGCTCTGCTGCCGGCATGCGTACTATCCATCTACTATTTCGGCCTCGAAGCGCTGCTGGTTCTCCTCTTATGTACAGCGGGCTGCCTGACGACTGAAGCGGTGTGCTGTGTGCTGTCTAAACGGGCCATGACTTTGAGCGACGGCAGTGCCGCAATCACCGGTATCTTGCTGGCCCTTAACCTGCCCGCGTCGTCACCTTGGTGGCTGGCGCTGTTCGGATCAATCATTGCCGTCACCATCGGCAAACAGGTTTTCGGTGGTCTCGGCCATAATCCGTTTAATCCGGCCCTGGTTGCGCGGGTGGTGTTGTTGATTTCGTTCCCGGTACAGATGACCAGTTGGACATCACCGACCCCTCTCGGCCATGGACTGGATGCCCTGACAGCGGCAACACCACTGGGCGAAATGAAAACCTCCGTCATGCTCACAGGTCAGCTCCCGGCATCGGCGCACAGCGGCTTCAGTGACTACCTTATCGGCAACATGGCCGGTTCCATCGGTGAAGTTTCGGCGTTAGCGGTGCTGCTCGGCGGCCTCTATCTGTTGAAAAAAAAAGTGATCACCTGGGAGATCCCGGCCAGCTACCTCGGCAGCGTCATTCTGTTTGGCGGCATGTTCTGGCTCATCGACAGCCAACGCTACCCCGATCCACTGTTTCATCTGCTGACCGGCGGTCTGCTCCTCGGTGCCTTTTTTATGGCCACCGACATGGTGACCACCCCGATCACCCGTAGCGGCATGCTGATCTTTGGCGTTGGTTGCGGTGTGATCACCGTGCTGATCCGCCTGTTCGGCGGCTATCCGGAAGGGGTTTCTTTTGCCATCCTGCTGATGAATGGTGCCACACCGCTGATCGATCGTTACACCCGCCCCAAGGTTTTCGGCCGCAACCCCTATCACAACATAAATCAGACCCCGGCGCAGGAGAACTAACGCTATGAAAGAATTTAATCGTCTGGTGATCACCCTGACGCTGATTGCCGCTGGTGCCGGTATGTTGTTATCGCTGGTTGAAAGTGTCACCCGCGAGCCCATTGCTATGCAACGCAGCCTGCAACAACTCAAAGCGCTCTCTGCCGTACTGCCGGAATTTGATAACAGTCCGGACACGGATGTCGTGCTGCTGGAAGTCGGTAAAGACAAAAAAGGGCATCCCGTCCAGCGCACCTTCTTCCGCGCCCGCCAGGGCGAGCAACTGGTTGGCATCGCCTTCAAGGTCACTGCAGCTGATGGCTACAGTGGAAATATAGAGGTGATGGTCGGTCTGGATACCCACGAGCACATTGTCGGCATCGAAATTCTGGCCCACGCCGAAACACCGGGGCTGGGCAGCAAGATCAGCGAAAGCTGGTTTAAGGATCTATTCCGCGAACGCAGCCTCGACAATACCGACTGGCGGGTAAAAAAGGATGGCGGTGAGATCGACCAGATCACCGGTGCCACCATTTCACCACGGGCCATTGTCAGTACGGTTAAGAGTGGCCTCGACTTTTTCCATCAGCATCGCCAACAGATTGTTGCAGCACCAGGAGAGTGATCATGAGCTTAGTTGAAGAATTCAAAAAAGGGATCTGGGAGAAAAACCCGGTATTCAAGCTGGTGCTCGGCATGTGCCCGATTCTGGCGGTAACCACCAGCGCCGAAAATGGCCTGGGGATGGGGTTGGCCACCACCGTTGTTCTGATCTGCTCCAACATCGTTGTTTCGATGATGCGCAAACTGATCCCGGCAGGGGTGCGAATTCCCGCCTTTATCATCATCATCGCCACCTTTGTAACGGTGGTCCAGTTAGCCATGGAGGCCTGGGTTTATGATCTTTATCAGGCGCTGGGGATCTTTATCCCGCTCATCGTCGTCAACTGCTTGATTCTTGGCCGCGCTGAAGGTTTTGCCTCCAAACATCCGGTTATCGATTCGATTTTTGACGGTGGCGGTATGGGGATCGGCTTCACCCTGGCACTGTTTATCCTCGGCGCCGTTCGCGAGCTGTTTGGTTCCGGAACCATTCTCGGCTTTTCGATCTTTGCTGCCGACTATCCACCCGTGTTGCTGATGATCCTCCCTCCGGGTGGCTTCATTGCTCTGGGGCTGGTGCTGGCGGCATTGAACAAATTTACCCACGGCAAGGCCTGATTAATAGATCAGCCCCCCGCCTTGACGTGGTAACGGGGCACCTCAGAGTGAGGTACCCCGCTATTTATCCGCTTATTGCCAGAACTGATACCACTTCTTCCGTTTTTCACGCGATTTCTGCCCCTGCTCCGACCCTTTGCCGAGTTCTTTTTGCACATGTTCAGATTTTTTTTGTTGCTGCTTAATCAAGCCTGCGGCCTTCTCTCCATCATCTTCAAGTTGACGTCGTCCGACATCTTCACCTTCCTGCTTCTTCTCAAGCAGTTTACGTTGCTCTTTGTCCTGTTTTTTAAGTAATTCCCGTTGTTCTTTCTCTTGTTTCTTTTCCATTTTGCGCTGCTCATGTTCCATCGATTGCTGTTGTTCCTCATAGCGTTCATGCTCGCGATTGTAGTCACGATGCTCGACGCCATCCTCTACCCTGGTCTGAAGCGACACAAATTGATCCGCCCTGCCCTGCTCCTTCTTGTCACTTTTTGCTGCTACCGGAACCACCAGCATAACAATGATCACGACTACACCAAACAGTTGTAAGATTTTCTGCATAATTCCCTCCTTTGAGATTATGTATGATTTAATCATTTATAGCTCACAACCGCACATTGTCCACCGCTATACATCGTCCAATGAATCGGCCAATCTATCGGTGCAGACAAAAAAACCACTCTCCCGCAGGAGAGTGGCTTGATTTAACATTCAGGTTTTAATGGAGTATTAAAAGCGCACCATCACCCCAGCGTAGGGACCGGAAAACTCCAGACTAACATAGACATCCGACTCATCCACTTCGAGATCGAAGAA
>JAGGYC010000055.1 GCA_021162745.1 Desulfuromonas sp.
AGGCGGTCTTCGGCCCTGAGAGTCCTCTGCCCATCCCCCCCACCCTGCGCCTGAGCCAGCTGAAGCAAGCCGTCACGCACCGAGCGCTCGGCATGATCCTGAATATGACCCATATAGGCCTCGACACTGGCAAGACCGGCACCGGCAATCAACTCCTGCAGCAAGACACTGCCACACTGATTGGCTGCGACCTGAGCCTTGAAGTCGGAGATATTGTCGGCCAGACGGCAACTGCCCGGAATGATACGACCATCAGCGTCATGCTTCGTCTCACTGAGCAACGCTTCAATCTCCTGCTGCTGAAACCGTCCCTGCCGCACCAGCTTCATGCCACGAATGGCACAACCCTCTTCTTCCAGGCTGGTGGAAAACGGCGGCATGGAACCGGGCGTCAGTCCGCCGATATCGGCATGATGGCCACGGTTAGCCACATACATGACGATACGCTGCTGATGCCAGACAGGACTGATCACCGTCATATCAGGCAAATGACTGCCCCCCAGCTGCGGATGATTACTCAACAGCACGTCGCCGGGCTGCAGGTCGTCAGAGAAGGCGGCAATCTGCTTGCATACCGCCTCGCCCATGGCACCGAGATGAACCGGGGTATGCGGTGCATTGGCGATCAGCGCCCCCCGGCCATCGAACAGGGCACAGGAAAAATCGCAACGCTCCTTGATATTGGTGGAGATCGCCGTGCGTTGCAGGGTATGGCCCATCTGTTCAGCAATAGACATAAAGCGATTACCGTACAGTGCCAGCTGCACCGGATCGAGTTGACAACTGTGCTGCTGACCATGGGCTGCAACGTCGATCACCAGATCCCCGTCGGCGGTGAATCGTGCCACGCAGTCCAACTCAACCACCAGCGTCGCCGTCTGCTGAATAATCAGCGCCGGGCCAACAATCTGCAGCGCACCACGCACATCATCACAATGATAAACCGGTGTCTGCCGCCATTGGCCGCTCAGGTAACAGGGTACAATGGTTCGCGGCCCAATCTGCCCATGATCCTGCTCTTGATCCAGCGCACCGCCCTCAACAGCGTGCTCAGCCACGGCACAACTGCTCACCCGCACCCGAACATCATCCACTTCGATGACGGCATCGAGTTCAAAACCGTACTCACGGCGATAATTTTCAACAAAGGCCCGCCGATAGTCGCCGTGGGCGGGACGGGCAATCATCAACCCATGGTCGGTACCAGCATAGCGCAGATTGAGATACTCTTCACACTGCGTGTGCTCAACGTCAACACCCTGTCGGGCCAGTTCTGCCCGCGCCTCAATGGCCAACTGCTGCTGGCGCTGCCGTAGAGAGGCCAGCAGCTCATCCGTCAACACACCGCTGACCGCCTGTTGTCGATCCTGAACCTGCTCAGCCAGACCCATGCCGTAGGCGGACAGAATCCCCGCATAACGATGGATAAAAATGGTCTCAATCCTCAGCTTGCGCGCCATATCACAGGCATGCTGCCCACCGGCACCGCCAAAACAGGCCAGAGCATGTTCCGCCAGATCGAAGCCGCGCTGTACCGACACCGCTCGAATGGGGCGCGCCATCTGCTCGTTGGCCACATCGACGAAACCGGCCGCGACCTCTTCCAGGGTCATGGCGGGGCGTCCATTATCCTCCAGCCAGCGGTTGATATCCGCCGTCAGCTCGACAAAAGCCCGGCGGGTGGCGACGATATCGAGGGGCTGGTTTTCATCAGGGCCAAAAATGTGCGGGAAAAAGTCGGCCTGTAGACGACCCAGCATCAGGTTGGCATCGGTCACCGTCAAATAGCCCTGCTTGCGGTAGCAGACCGGACCGGGATGAGAGCCGGCCGATTCAGGGCCAACCACAAACATACCGTGGTGGAAAAACAACCGAGAACCACCGCCGGCGGCAACGGTATGAATATTCAACTGCGGTGCCTGAATACGCACCCCGGCCACCTCGGTCTGCTGAACCAGATCGTAATGACCACCACCGCGACCACCACATCTACCATCATAACGGGAGACATCCGTCGACGTGCCGCCCATATCAAAGCCGATCACCGGCATCTGCGGCAACACCCGACGACAGGTTTGGGCATAACCGACCACACCGCCCGCCGGACCGGACAACAACGCCCGGCTGCCGTTAAAGGTATCCGCAGACACCAAGCCGCCATCGGAGGCCATGAACAGCAACTCGGTATCCTGCAAGCGATCACGGAATCCTTTGCTGAAACCGGCAACATACTGTTGGATGTGGGGGGTCAGGTAAGCATCGACAACGGTGGTATCACCGCGCGGCACCATCCTGATGGTCGGCATCACCTGATGGGAAAGGGAGACATGCTCAAAACCGGCCTGGTCGGCCAGTTCAGCAAGGAGCATTTCATGTTCCGGGCAGGCATAGGCATGGGCCAGTACTACGGCGACACTGCGGCAGCCGTGCTGATGCGCATCATGCAGCTGGGCCAGCATCGCAACGCGATCTGGAGCATTGAGGATACGATAGCCACGGCCATCACGGCCGGTTCGACAGGGGATTTCATCGTCCTGAGCCGGGCGGATCCGTTCATCAACCTCTATCACCCGTTGATAGAGTTGCTCAGGCCGCTGAATATTCAGGGCAAACAGCTCGGGGCGGGTCTGATCACCAATCTGTAGCAGATCACCCAGACCACGGGAGATCAGCAACAGTGTCGCCGCCCCCTTGCGTTCGAGCAGGGCATTGGTGGCAACGGTGGTTCCCATGCGGATGGAATCAATGTTTTCGGCACTGATTTGCTCCGCGGCGAGAGGCGCTCCCAGCTCTTGCTCTAAGATACGACGGATTCCCTCGCGCGGCGCATCGGGGTAATTGGCAGGATCATCGGAAAGCAGCTTAAGAACCGTGCTACGGCCATCGGTAAATTCGGCATACACATCGGTAAAGGTGCCACCACGATCAATTGAAAATTTTATTTTTGGATTTAACATCAATCAATTCATTTCAGATATATGCTGAATACCAAACAACACCCCTCCGAACGAATCTTCAGAGAATACCCGTCCGACCTATGGCTGACCCTGCTGCAAACTTTTACTGACCACCTCATAGAGATCAGTCGATACGTCAGAAGCTCCCAATAGCTGCTCAAGGGCTTGCTTCATCGCCCCACGTCGCTGTTCATCGTAGCGTGGCCAACGCAGCAACGGTGTCACCAACCGTGCCGCGACCTGGGGATTAAAGCGGTCGATCATCGCAATCTGGCGACGCAGGAAATCGTAACCGGAGCCATCGCGTTCGTGGAAACGGACGCTGTTGCCCTGACAAAAAACACCGATCAGTGACCGCACCTTGTTGGGATTTTGCAGATTAAATGCCGGGGTTCCCATCAGCCGCTCCACCTGCGCCAAACAGTCCTCCCGCCGTGAGCGGGCCTGGATACTCAGCCATTTATCCACCACCAGCGGATCGTCCTGCCAGTGCTGATAGAACTCATCCAGAGCATGACGGGTCTGCCAGTCGTCTTTATCGGCCATGATGCTCAGGGCGGCGCTAACATCGGTCATATTGCCCCCCGCCTGGTATTGATCGAAAATCAATCCATTGATCTCCGCATCGGCCAGCGCTCCGAGGTAGGACAGGCAGAGATTTTTCAACCGTCGTCGCCCCACCGCCAGCGGTGACAACTCATATTCGCCCTGCTCCAGGCAACGCTGATAGCAGGCCAGAAATTCGTCTTTTAACTGCTGAGCCAACGAGAAGCGGACAAATTCCCGCGCCCGAAAAATGGCATCGGGATCGATCTGCGTCATCTGCTCGGCAAGATAGTTTTCCAACGGCAGCGTCAAAGCCAATGCCAGCAGCGACGGATCGCTCTCAGTGTCGTTGAGACTGTCGCGATACGCCTGCAGATAGACCGGGTCGAGCTGCAATGTTCGCTGCTGCTGAACATCGTCGATCAGGCGGGACAACAGTTGGCCCGCCAAACGCTGACTGGCATTCCAACGATTAAACGGATCCGTGTCGCGGGCCATCAAAAAAGCCAGATCGCTCTTACTGGTGGTCATCTCCAACTTGACCGGTGCCGAGAAATCTCTCAGCAGCGATACCACACAACCAGCCGGCACCTGAGCGAAGCAAAAGCGCTGAGTCGCCTGCGTCACCGACAACACGACTTCTTCTACCTTGGCGTCGGCGACCTCATCTACAATGGCAGCTGCACCATCGCCATCTCCGTCGCCATCTAAACGCAGTGGCACATGGCGACCGTTGCTATCAAGGATAGCCAAGCGCACCGGAATATGAAACGGCTGCTTTTCTGTTTGCCCCGGTGTTGCCGGGCAGCTCTGCTCTACGCTCAGGGTAAGCGTTTGCGCGCTATCATCGTAATACTGCTCCACACCTAACACCGGCGTACCCGCCTGCGAGTACCAGAGCCGGAACTGATCGAGGTTGACACCACCGGCATCCTCCATGGCGGCAACAAAATCATCCGTCGTCACCGCCTGGCCATCATGACGCTCCACATAGCAACGAATCCCGGCCATGAAACCATCACGCCCCAGCAGTGTCTGCATCATGCGGATCACTTCGGCACCCTTATTATAGATAGTCATGGTATAGAAATTGTTGATCTCGACATAGGATTCGGGACGCACCGGATGGGCCATCGGCCCGGAATCCTCGGCAAATTGATAGGTCTGCAGCAGCCGCACCTCCTCAATCCGCTTCACCGCCGCCGAGTTCATATCGGCAGAAAATTCCTGATCACGAAAAACCGTCAGCCCCTCTTTGAGGCTGAGCTGAAACCAGTCGCGACAGGTGATCCGATTACCGGTCCAGTTGTGGAAATACTCATGGCCGATCACCCCTTCAATATTCAAAAAATCATCATCGCTGGCGGTGTTCGGGCAGGCGAGAACATATTTGGAGTTGAAGACGTTCAACCCCTTATTCTCCATGGCCCCCATGTTGAAATCATCAACGGCGACAATCATGTAACGATCGAGATCATACTCGAAGCCAAAGCGCTCCTCATCCCAGGCCATCGACTTTTTCAGCGAACGCATGGCGTGTTCACATTTGTCGCGGTTACGCTCCTCGATATAGATCTCCAGCAGCACCGGACGCCCTGAGCAGGTGGTAAAATGATCCTGCCGACAGACCAGGTCACCAGCGACCAGGGCAAACAGATAAGATGGCTTGGGGAAGGGATCCTGCCAGTGGGCAAAATGACGACCATGCTCCAGATCACCGGAATCAATCAGGTTACCGTTGGATAACAGCACCGGAAATCGGCTTTTATCGGCACGAATGGTGGTTGAATAGCGACACATCACATCGGGGCGATCGGGGAAATAGGTGATACGGCGAAACCCCTGTGCCTCACACTGGGTGCAGAAATTTCCGCTGGACAGATACAGTCCCTCCAGAGCGCTGTTGGCAGCGGGATTGACCTCGGTAATAATACGCAGGGTAAACGCTGACGGCACATAAAACAGTTTCAGCCCGGCATCGTTGAGCTCATAATTACCGGGATCGACGTCAAGGCCGTTGACCTGCAGCGTGATCAGGGTTTGTCCAGAACCATCAAGAACCAACGGTGTATTGTCGGCGACATCATTTTTACGCCGTAACGTTGTCAACGCTTCAACCCGAGTCTGTTCGGGTTCGAGATCAAACGCCAGCTCAAGCTGCTCTACCTGATAGGCAAAGGGGGTGTAATCTTTTAGATAGGTTGTCTGCGGCTGCGCCATTGATTTATTCTCCCGCTGAGTATCAAATTCGTAACTATTCAGCCCGATACGCTGGCAACGCCCATTCCAAGGGACGACAAGCACATCCATGGGTACTTAACTGCCGCCATCCGGGCGACAGATACCCTTTCCATGGGCGTAGCCAGCGTATCTAACAGTTGTGCTGAATAGATTACTCAAATTCTATATAAAAAGGCCCCGCTCCCGTTCAGGAGCGGGGCCACTTATGACCACTCAAATTATGTGCAACATCCTATTCGATCAGGATAGCGTCGTTATTATCATCTTCATCATCATGCTCAATCTGTGAGATCTGACCGCCCGTCAGTATCTTACCTTGCTGATCCATAACGCGATCGTCATCAAGGATAATCAAGCCGGTCTTCTCAACAATATCTTTTTTGTATTGATACTGGAATTCCATCCCTTTTTTACGCAGATTATAACTCATAAACATCCACACCAGACCAAGGATAACCCCGACACCAAGCACTACCGCCAGCACGATAAACAGGTAATGCGCAGTTTGCTCACCGACATGACCAATCACCGCCAGAATGCCATCGAGCTTGTAGACAACACCAGATAACGCCACCAGCAACAGCAAACCCATCAAAAAAGGGATCTGGCGAATGACGTAAATAACGGCGTGAAACTTCTGTACCCGGCTTTGCTGCTCAGAATTGGACACTCCGAGACCAGTCCCTACAACTCCCGAAGGCTGGTGACCATAGAGATAACGGTCAAAACCCAGCACGATCACCCCGAGTAAAAAGGTGATGGTCAACGGAATAATAAAGGCGGCAAAGAAATAGGATTTCCAGGGAAACGGCACATTTTCCGGGCCAAGCTGACTTAAAAAACTGACAAAGAAGATAAACCCTTCAATCACCCCGATCAAAATCAGATATTTGATAAACAGATCTTTGAGTTCCTCGCGACCAAACAGTGCCGCAATCCCCTTGCGAGGGACCGAACCCTTTTGCTGTGATTTCTGTTGTTCTTCACGCTCTGGCATGATTACAACTCCTGCATAATTACATTAAAAGACTTGCGCAATTTAAACGGAACACGAGAATCACTCTCCGGCAACAATTCCCCTCACAAATCGTATACTATAGAGCATTTCCATAGCGATGTCTGTCGAAAAAAACAGCTGCAACGTTTTTGATCACACCCACCCCCCTGACAAAATTCAGGCCGACTGCACACTGCACAGTCGGCCTAAAAATTAAACATCATCTGAAGCGAATCACTAACACAGTGCTAAAGCCTGATCAACATCAGCGATAATATCCTCAACACTCTCAATACCCACCGACAGGCGGATCAGATCTGGAGTAACGCCGGATTCGATCTGTTGCTCTTCGGTCAGTTGGCGATGGGTGGTACTGGCCGGATGCAACACACAGCTGCGCACGTCACCAACATGGACGACCATGGCAATCAACTTGGTACTCTCCATGAAACGGCGGCCAGCTTCAACACCACCTTCGATGCCAAAGGTCAATACGCCACTAGCCCCTTTAGGGAGATATTTAGATGCGCGATCACAACTTGGATGACTGGGCAATCCCGGATACGAGACCCACTTCACCTTAGGATGAAGCTCTAAGCGGCGAGCAACCTCTAAAGCATTTTCACTGTGACGCTGCATACGAACATGGAGCGTTTCCAAGCCGTGATTAAACATAAAAGCGTTCATCGGCCCTAAACTGGCACCAATATCGCGCATGAGTTGAACCCGCACCTTGACAATGTAAGCCATGTTGCCAAACTTTTCGGTGTAACGGAGACCATGATAGCTGGAATCCGGCTCGGTCATCTCAGGATATTTACCATTATTCCAGTCAAAACGACCACTATCAATAATCACCCCACCAACACTGGTGGCATGACCATCGATATACTTAGTCGCCGAGTGGATAACAATATCTGCACCGTGTTCAAAAGGGCGACACAGATAAGGAGTTGGGAAGGTGTTATCAATAATCAGCGGCACCTGCATCTCTTTGGCTACCGAGGAAAACTTTTCGAAATCGAGAACATTCAGGCCGGGATTGCCAATACTTTCAGCAAAGATCAACCGTGTTTCAGGGCGGAAATGACTCTTAATCTCCTCGGCACTGGCTTCGGGGTCAACAAATGTAACCTCGATACCCATTTTAGGTAACGTGTTGTAAAATAGTGAATAGGTTCCACCATACAACGAATTTGCCGTGATGATATGCTGGCCGCTGCAACAGATATTGAGAATCGACAGCGTGCTCGCCGCCTGCCCAGAGGAGGTCGCCAACGCAGCAACGCCACCCTCGAGATTGGCCATCTTGGTTTCAAAAGCATCCCAGGTCGGATTACTGATGCGGGTGTACATATGATCGGCACAGTCCAGATCAAACAAACTAGCGATATGATCCGCGTTGTCATATTTGTATGTTGTACTTTGGACAATCGGCACAATCCGTGGCTCGGTTGCTTCGGGGCTATAGCCCCCCTGAATGGCGACGGTTTCGAGGTTCCAATCCTGATCCATAACGTGGCTCCTTCTCTTTCTGTGTATTTATTAAACACATCACACGTATTCGTGTATATTTCAGATCAATTCAACAAGAACGAAAAATTCCAACCGTTCATGAAACCATTCAGACTAATGGTTTTTCGCTTAAATGTCGACAGCCAATTGATCGACACAGCGACGGATGAACCGACAGTCGACTCAGCGTCGTTAATTTGCAAGTGCCGCGACTGGTTCCCACGCAGATTCTCCTCATTCTGTGTATTTTCTGTCACCGGATGCAGTCATATCTTGATTTCCACTCTCGATTCTGGTTACATATGACCTTGCAAATTGTATACAATCTACCCATATGTTACATTTTATCTCTTATGATTGTTTTGCGTTTAATTTCAATGAGTTGTTAAGGAGGAGTACCGCTATGAAAACTATCGTCACGTTATGTCTCGTTCTTTTGTCGAGCCTGGCCCTAGTCTCTGCAGCCACAGCATCTGAAGTTCTCAGCGATGCCGACTGTGTTAAATGTCACATCAATGCCGTTAAGGACGTTGCGGCCCACGGTGCGGCCCATGCTGAAATGGGTTGCCAGGACTGCCACGCCGAGCACGCGCCCACCGGCAGTAATCCTATCCCTGAATGTGCACTGTGTCATGCCGCCGATGAAAGCGCTCACTATGCACTCAACAACTGCGTCGGCTGTCACTACCCTCACCACCCGTTGGAAATTGATTTCGCTGCATTGACCGATGTCAAACCGGCTTGTCTCTCCTGTCACCCGGAACAGGGTAAGGAGATGGCAGCACACCCCAGTGCTCACTCAGAACAGGATTGCAACGAATGTCACAATGCCCACGGTCTGGGCGAAGGCCAGTTCCAGAACTGCCTCGACTGTCACGAAGGACACTCCGAGGGCATGGTCGTTGCCGACTGCACCAAGTGTCACAAACCACACAGCCCGGTTGAGGTCACCTACAACGATCTACCTTCCGCCCTCTGTGCCGGTTGCCATGATGATATTGTCGCCGCCCTGGACAAATCGAAGAAGGCGCACCACGACCTGACCTGTTCCGAGTGCCATGTGGACGAGCACAAGACCATCACCCCATGCGCGGATTGCCACGGCGAGCCACACGGTATCATGCACCAGAAGTACCCGAACTGCGTTGAGTGTCATATCGATCCTCACGCATTGGCGGAGTAAGACCATAACCGTTGCCGGTCTGCACGCGCAGACCGGCAACACATTTTTTATTCGACGTTTTGCTTTCTAACGGTTGATTCTCATCATGCGCATTATCACACGTCAATGGCCGCTCCGTGCCGGCCTGTTTCTTTTGCTGCTGATCTGTAGCTGTGGCCTGAGCTGGGGAGAAGTTACACCTGTTCCCCTCGACGATGCAGACTGTATCAAATGCCACCGCCAGCCCTCGCTACAAATACGCGAACATGGTGGTGCTCACAATACAGAGCTGGGCTGCCTGGGCTGCCACGAGGCACACCCCCCGGCAGGTGAAGCGGTTATTCCCGAATGTGAGCAATGTCATCCGGCGGATGAAAATACCCACTTTGCTTTGTCCGGTTGCCAGGATTGCCACAGTCCCCATGCCCCGGTTATTCCTGATTTCAGTGAACTCAGTGACGCCAAGCGGGCATGCCTGAGCTGCCACGACTCGATTGCCACGGCCATGGAACAAAAACCGAGTCTGCACGCAGAACAGGATTGCAGCGAGTGTCACCAGCAACACGGCACCGAGCCCGGCCAGTTCCTGAACTGTCTTGAGTGTCACGAAGCTCACAGCCCTGACATGGTCTATGCCGACTGCCTGGGTTGTCATAATCCCCACCAGCCAACGGTCTATCAGTGGTCTGACGAAACACCGTCAAAAAAGTGTGGCGCCTGTCATACCGATCAAGTAGACGAACTGGCCAATGAGGGCAGTGCTCACGCCAGCGAGATCCATTGCAGCGAATGCCACAGCCAGCATCCACCTGCGGAATCCGGCGTCATCCCGACCTGCGCCGACTGCCACGACCCATCGGAGCATGAGCATTACAAAGTGGAAAACTGCACGGCCTGTCACCGGCCTCACGCACCGTTGAACATCAACATGGACGCTGTTTCGCCAATCAAACCGGTCTGCACGTCATGCCATGAAGAACCAGCAAAAGAGATGCAGCACACACCCAGCGCCCATGCCGAGATGGACTGCAATGAATGTCACCAGCAACATGGTGAAGCTCTGTCCTGCCTCGACTGCCACGATGGCCACGGTGATGCAATGAGCTACAACGACTGTCTGCGCTGTCATCAGCCCCACAGCCCGACGCGCCTGCAATTTGCTAAATCAGGCGTTCCGACACCCCTGTGCGGCAGTTGCCACGATGGTCAGTTTGAACAGTTATCCACCAACACCAGTCGACATGCCAAACTACAGTGTGTCTTCTGTCATCGACGGACTCACAAGGTAACCCTGAGCTGCGACAACTGCCATGGCGAACCTCACGATTCAAGTATCCACCAACATTTTGATGATTGCGGCAAGTGTCACAAGGGACCGCATAATCTGAGAAATTAAGCCAAAGCAACCGGCGAGGCATGTTATGAAACAACGGCAACAACGATCAACCCCATTGACACTTCTCTGCTCCATGATCTTGATCATCGGCCTGGTCACCAGCGTCAGCGCAGAAGAAGCAGATGTTTTTTCTCAACCCGTTAAGCCACTGACAACACTCGAGTGCGCTCAATGTCACGAACAGGTATTTGTCGACCTGCGTGACAGCGGCGGCGCTCACCGCATGGTGTGTCGTGATTGCCATGAAACGTTCCACAATGCCAAGCGGAATTTAACGTGGGATCAGCGCGTTCCAGCCTGTGTTGACTGCCATGAAACTCCGCACGGTGAAGAAGCGGACATGGTCAAGTGTCTGGATTGCCACAGCAATGCTCATGCACCCGTCGCCAGTCTCGATATCGATCAGCTGGAACCATTATGCGCCCGTTGTCATGAACAACCGGCAGCTGAAATGACCAATCCCAGCGCCCACGCCGATCTCAGCTGTAACGACTGTCACCAGGAGCAGCACGGTTATCTGCCCAAATGTATCGAATGCCACGAGGAACCCCACTCCCCGTTCATAAACAGTAGCGGCTGCATGCAGTGCCACCCGGTACATAACGTCAGTGAAATGCTCTATGGCGGGCAGATCAAAAACAGTGACTGTGCCGGCTGCCACGACGGACCCGGTGCGGAGCTGCAACAGGGTCACCTGGCTCACTCGCTGCTGAACTGTATATTTTGTCATGCCGATGAACACGGCAACACTCCCGACTGTCAGACCTGCCACGACACCCCTCACAGTCAAGAGATGCTCAAAGAATTCGCCGGCTGCAACGACTGCCATGGTGGCCCTCACAATCTGCTCCCCGGAGCATAAATAGGGCCTTGCAAGCCATGCAAGATAGGGGATAAATCGAATGAGTTCGCGTAAGAAATTAATTCTGAACATACTCTTGTTCGTCAGCTGCATTGCCTTGGCCGGTGGTGCCGTACTGTATAATTACGGCTATAAACTGTGCTGGAAATGTTCAACACATGACTATTACAAACGCGGTAAAGAATTTGTCAGTCACGGCGATGATGAGCTGCGTAAGACCGGCGTCGATTTCCTGCGTCACGCGGCAGATCATGAAGACACTGCCGCACAACTGCTTCTGGCAGAAGGCTATCAGCCCACCCTGCCCGACGGTTATGTCAGCCAAACAGCTACAGCACGCAACGCCCTGAGCACGCTTCTACCCAAAAATCCGGTAGCGGCTAAACGACTGTTCAACACCGCCTACAATCGTCTTTACAGCGACAAAACCATTACAGCAGAACAACTGTACAATATGGCGATTCTGGTGGAAAACGGCATCATCAACCGGGATGATGCTCAACAACTACTCATCGACGCTGCTGAGGCAGGCAACTATATCGCCATGAGCCGGTTGGGACGTATCCTCCATCGCCAAGCCAACTACGAACAGGCAAAAAAATGGTTACGCCTGGTCGCTGAAGCAGGTAAGGATGCCCAACCAGCCCTTATCCTCGGTGATTATTTCTTCTATGGCAAAAGCGAAGCGATCAATTACGAAAAAGCGATCCATTGGTACCGCATCGCCTTAAAAACACAAAAGACACTGACGGCACGCGCCAGTGAAAAGCAACGTCTCGCTGCTGAGGACGCCCCCATGGCACGGATAGAGATGGCCATGCGTCAGCTACAGAAGAACCGCATGCAAGCACCGATGACATTGCGCTACCATATTGGCGGCAATGCCAGGCGTTATCTCGTTCACACCGAGGATCACCCAGAGGGAACCATCGGTACCGTCAGTCAGGAAAATGACCTCATTGTTGCCGAGATTGATCCATCCATCACCTTGGCCCTGTCGATCCCGGTCGCGAAAAAAACGTTTTCATCCATGAATGAAGGGATGGAGTGGGTTCTCCAGTCCTACGCCCGCAGCCGCTACGGCAGCTATACCAAATTTCATTTTGAATTGATCCGCTAACACCAAAGATCACTCATCGCCGCTGGTGGAGCCGTACGAACATGGTCGGCTCCACCAGCGTATCTGCCCCCAGCCCGAACATCCCCTTTCGCCCTTGCACCACTCCTTTGCTTTCCACATTTCATATCCACGCATTCAGCTTTTTGCCTCTCTGCGCTTTGCAGGACCACAAACACTGGACAGTTCCATTTTCTTGGTTAGATTTGTTAAAAAGCGTCCGCTAAGGAAATAAGGACAACTCCACATCAGCCCCATATCAAACGAATCTCTGCACTGAAGAAAGGGAGGCAGAATGAAGGGTTGGCACAAGCTGTTTCTCGGCATCGCTATCCTATCCACAGTGGCTCTGCCGCTGCATAGCGCGCTGGGAGCAACAACCTCAGGACGATCAAGCACTGAGTTCGAATGGTACGATACCGCAGATGGCGATACCGCCGTCCCCTTCTATCAATACCTGCTGCTCAATGTTCACGACATTGACAGCGATGGGATGACCTTTCGCGGCTATGGACGACTGGCCGACGACTTAGCCGATGAGATGGATGTCGACAGTCGCATCTACTACGCCTACATTGAGAAAAAAGAGTTACTCAAGAATCTGGATCTGCGCTTTGGTCGTCAGTTTATTTCCACCACCGCCGGAGCCTCGATCATGGATGGCCTGTACCTCGAATACGGTGGGCAGGACGATTTCAATATCACCCTGTTTGGTGGTGGCGATGTCGCCTACTACGAGGGCTACAATGCCAAGGATCTGATCGCCGGCATTGAGATCAGCCGCTCATTTTTTAACGACTTGAACCTCGGCCTGTCCTATCTGCAAAAGTGGGATCATAGCGAACTGGCCAATGAACTGTTTGGCCTCGATCTCGACTACGATTTCAACGAGAGACTGCATATCTACAGCGAGACGCAGTTCAACTATCTGGCCAACACCATCAGTTATTTTCTGGTCGGCAGCCAATACCACCGTAGCGAGAACTGGTCACTACGCGCCGAGTACCTCTATTCCCTGCCGGTATTCTCCTCCACCTCCATCTATTCGGTATTCGCCGTCGATGAGTATCAGGAACTGTTCGTCGAATATGAGCAGCGCATTGCTCTGGGTCTACGTGCGTTTATCAATTACGCCCGCGAGATGTACGTGTATGGCGCCGATGCCGACGTATTCGAAGCGGGTCTGGAAAAGATCCGTACCGGCCGGTTTTCCGGTTATGTGATCGGCACCTGGCGTGACGATCCCGATGGTCAGGACTTGGCCGGAGTCAAACTGTATGGTGCTACCACCATCAACCATAAATTTCAAGCCGGAGCCGGTATCCACCTCGACGTGCTGGAGCGCTATCTCGACGAGGATGAGGATGATACCACCAGCTCACGGATATGGGTCGACGGTATGATCACCTTTAATCGCAAGGTCAACGTGCAAGCCAAGGTGGAACGGATTGAAAGCGATCGGTGGGACGATTACTACCGTGGCCGAGTCCGTCTGAATGTCCGTTTCTAAAAAGGAGTCACATATGAAGCACAGTGTACAGAGACTATTGATCGTTCTGGCCATGCCTGCGATCGTGCTGGTGACATCCACAGTCTGGGCGACACCGTTCGATCATGATGACCACTTGAGCGTTCTGGAAGGGGAGTCCTGTCTCACCTGTCACGTTGAAGACGGTAAAAGCATCAGCCCTGACCAGGCAATGTGCCTGCAATGCCACGAAGCAGAGATGCTGGCTGAGGTCACCTATCCGGGACTGAAAACTCACGGCGCCAGCTGGGCGCTGAGTCACCGCGCGATCGCCAAAAATCAAACCATCGACTGCGCCAGCTGCCACCAACAGAGTGATTGTCTGGAATGTCACAGCGCCGGCCTCGGCGACGAGATGGGCCAGTTCAGCAACAACATGAGCAATGTTCACCGCAGCGACTTCCATGTCAGTCACCCCATTGCCGCCCGCACCAATCCACAATTGTGCAGCAGCTGTCACGAAGCGGGCTACTGTTCGGACTGCCACAACGACTTTCGCCGCAGCTCGCTGGCCGGAGCGTCACATCAACGTAGTTTCAGCAGTCTGACCGTTGGTCCTAATGGCCCGGCCCATGAAAATTTCAGCGAAGCACAATGCCAGCTCTGCCATATCGGTTCGATTTTACCCAGCCATGAATGGACAACAGCTCACGCCCGCGAAGCACGCAAGAATCTGGTCACCTGTCAGACCTGTCACCCCGACGGTGATGTCTGCATCAAGTGTCACAGTGCCCGCACAGGCTTAGGCGTTAATCCCCACCCCAGAGACTGGGATAATATCAAGGGGAGAATGCTACGGGCCAGCAATGGTCGCAGCTGTCGCAAGTGTCACTAACAACGCCACCACAGGAGGACGAAATGAAGATTAAACAATGGCTCTCACTGTTCGCAGTGATCAGCAGCATGCTGTTTGCAGCCTGTGGCAGCAATTCCGGATCCGGCGGTGATCAGACAGCAAGCCTCGCCGATGATCTCGGCAATGATAATTCAGGTATCGCTTTGGTCGGCACCGCCGTCTGCATCGGTTGCCACGAAGACTTCAGTTGGAGTGCACAAGAGGTGGCCGACTATTTGGCAGGCAAGCACGTAGTCCACAGCAGCCACATCAGCCAGGCCGATGCCGCTGACGACTGCCTCGATTGTCATGATCCCATCGGCGACAGTGCCGAGCTTGAAACTCTGATCGATCCAGCCAATGTCCCTGCTGAAGGCCTAGCCGCCGTCGGTTGTGAAAACTGCCACGGTGCAGGCGGTGACCACTACGGTGTCGGGCCGATGCCGGTGGCCACACCTGATTACACCGTCTGTGCCACCTGTCACGATGAACTGCCGGACAGCCATCTGAGCTATCACCCTGAAGCCAACTTCATCGCCACAAAGTTTGTCGCCTCGCGTCACTTTACCACCACGGTGATCACTGAGGCGATCTGCTCCAAGTGTCATAGCGACGAAGGGGCTAAACAGTATAAAGATGTCACCAGCCGCGAACAATTGCTGGCAATAGTGCTCCCCGTTGCCACGGATGATCCCATCCAGTGCCGCACCTGCCATAACCCACACCATGCCGGTGGACTGCTGCTGGAGTCAGTGGAGAGTGGCGGCGAGCTGGTGGAAAGCGCGGAATATGCCACTTGCGTCAGCTGCCACATGGCAGCGGATGCCACGATGGCTGATGACGGCATGGGCGGCACCGACTGGGATAACACCGAGCTGATCTACCATCAGGATGTCTACTATCGTATCATCACCGACAGCCACTCCGATGATCCGGCAACAACGGACATCATCGAAGGCTATGTCATCAATCCGAAGAGTGATCGCGCCTGCCGAGACTGTCACGATGTCCATAGTGTGGTCGAAATCCGTGCCGATGATGACTCGGCCAGCTTCTCTAATACGATTCACGACCAGTGGTCAATGTCCGGCCATGGCGGTTTTATCGGCACCATCAAGCTGGCCAAAGCAGAAGAGTATGATGACATGGCTCTCAACCTCACCACCGAACAAAGCGTTGCCATTAAAGAGGCAGGTGTCACCTCAGCTGATGCCGATGCCTGGGTCCATTACGATTGGGATGCCCAAGATCGCCAGTCCTGCCAGGATTGCCATACGGCCACCGGAGCCAAAAATTATCTGAACGATCCGGCGGGCTATGACGCCGCCGACAACGATTTCTCCCATCTCGTCGGCTGGTCTATCGCCGATGGCGTGGTCACCTCATCCGGCCAGAACGAACTGCTCTACTGCTGGGGCTGCCACAGCGACAACAGCGGCGGCCTGCGCAATCCCGGCGCTATCAGCCAGCCCTACACCGTCGATGGCGCTGCCGTCATTCTGCCCGACCAAGGCAACTCCAATGTCTGTATCAACTGCCACGGTGCTCGCGGCAATATGGACTCCTACCAGATCGGCGCCAGCGATGCGCCATTGAGCGGTGATCCAAGCGCTGACATGTCCGCATATCTGCCCGGTTTCGTCGGCAACACTGAAAACGTCACCGCACCCCACTATGCAGCGGCGGCCGCCACCCTGTTCCAGGCCCGAACCCGCATCGGTTACCAGTATGGTGGTCTGAGCTACGCCGATCTGCCCTACTTCGCCCATGACGTCACCGCCCTCAACAGCGACGCTCCCGAAAGCGGCAGTGGTCCCTGTGTCGCTTGCCACATGGAAACCGCCACAGGCCACAGCTTCGAGGTGGTGGGAAAAACCGGGGACGTCATCACCGGCCTGAATTCGACCGTCTGTATCAACTGTCATGACGGTGGACATGGTCCCGCCCTGGTGGTTGAGGACACTACCATCGACGGCACCCTGCATACCGCTGCCGCTGCGGCGGCCTTGCTGCAAGAGGAAGCGGAAGGCTTTCACGATGCCTTGGCGCTGCTGCAAGCGGAATTGCTAGTTAAAGAGCTGACCTTCACCGGCAGCTATCCCTACTTTGCCGGTGCAAGATGGATCGACGAAGGCACCTTTGGTGCCGCCCATAACTTCAACTACCTGCACCATGAGCCGGGAGCCTATGCCCACAACCGCATCTACGCCAAGCGATTGATTTTTGACTCCATTAACTGGCTGCAAGATGGTGTCCTTGACGGCACCATCGCCATCAATGCCGCTATGTACCCAGAAGCAACCGCCTGGTTAGGCGCTGATGCCGGAGTGGCTTCCCGTCCGTAATTCCCCAGTTCAAATACTCAAACAAAAAAAGCCCCGGCAACATTCTTTGCCGGGGCTTTTTTCATATAACTGAGCTGACTTAAGCGCGGGTCAAATCGCGGTAGCGGATGCGATGGGGTTGATCGGCATCGCGTCCCAGCCGTTTATGGCGATCCTCATCATACTCACTGTAGTTACCCTCGTACCACATCACTTGGCTGTCGCCCTCAAAAGCGAGGATGTGGGTAGCGATGCGGTCGAGGAACCAGCGGTCATGACTGATCACCACTGCGCAACCGGCAAAGTTTTCCAGCGCCTCTTCCAACGCCCGCATGGTGTTGACATCGAGATCGTTGGTCGGCTCATCCAGCAGCAGCACATTGGCGCCCTCGGTGAGGATCTTGGCCAGATGAACGCGGTTGCGTTCGCCACCGGACAGATTACCCACCTTCTTCTGTTGATCGCTACCACCAAAGTTAAAACGACCGACATAGGCGCGGGAATTAACCTCACGGCTACCAAGGGTCATCATCTCCTGACCGCCGCTGATCTCTTCCCAAATGGTCTTATCGCCATCAAGCACATCGCGGCTCTGATCGACATAACCAAGCTTAACGGTACTACCTAACGTCATACTGCCGCTGTCCGGTTGCTCGGCTCCGGTGAACATCCGCATCAGGGTGGTTTTACCGGCACCGTTGGGACCAACCACGCCGACAATGCCGCCGCGCGGCAGCTTGAAGTTCATATCTTCCATCAACAGCCGACCGTCGAACGCCTTCTGCACATGATCGGCCTCGATAACGATATCGCCCAGCCGCGGCCCGGAAGGGATAAAAATCTCCAGTTCGCGACTCTGGCTTTCACTGCCTTCGCCGAGCAATTTGTCATAAGAACTGATCCGCGCCTTACTCTTGGCATGACGCCCCTTGGGCGACATGTTGATCCATTCCAGCTCGTGCTTAAGGGTGCGCTGACGCGCCGACTCGGCTTTCTCTTCGTTCTGTAGCCGCTTCTGCTTCTGATCCAGCCACGACGAGTAGTTGCCCTGCCACGGAATACCGTGACCGCGATCCAGCTCCAGAATCCAACCGGCCACATTGTCGAGGAAGTAACGGTCGTGGGTAACAGCGATAACGGTACCGGCATAGCGTTGCAAGTGCTGCTCCAGCCAGGCCACGGTTTCGGCATCAAGGTGGTTGGTCGGCTCATCGAGCAGCAGGATATCCGGCTTCTGCAACAGCAGGCGACATAGCGCGACGCGGCGACGCTCGCCACCGGAGAGCACCTTGACCTCGGCATCGGCCGGTGGGCAACGTAAAGCGTCCATGGCCAGATCAAGGCGTGAATCGAGATCCCAGGCATCCAGCGCATCGAGCTTGTCCTGCACCTTGGCCTGACGATCACACAGCTTGGCCATGGCGTCATCATCCATTACCTCGCCGAAGGCCATGTTGATCTCTTCAAACTCCTTGAGCAGATCAACGGTTTCCTGAACGCCCTCTTCCACCACCTGACGCACGGTCTTGGCATCATCGAGCTGCGGTTCCTGCTCCAGGTAGCCGACGCTGTAACCTTCGGACAGCACCGCTTCGCCGTTAAAGTCCTTATCCACCCCGGCCATGATCCGCAGCAGACTACTCTTACCCGAACCATTGAGACCGAGAACGCCGATCTTGGCACCGTAGAAATAGGACAGGGAGATGTCCTTGATCACCGGCTGTTTATTGTAACTCTTGCTGACCTTCATCATGCTATAGATAATTTTTTTGCTATCTTCACTCATTTACGTCATCTCCTGATCAGTTTATGGTCTGTTTAACTCAATCTTTATATTTTCTCTTAGCTGGCAAACTCAATCACAACGGTTCTATATTGCCAACTATGAAATGCATTACTATCAATATAGACAACCCGTAAGGGATCAGGGCTACATTGCAGGTCACGCTGTGTGTTGACCTGCACCGCCGTAATCAGTTAACGCGGCAGTATCTTACTTTGGTTTTAAACCCATTTCTTTGCCTACTTTCTTTGGGGGTTTGCAAAGAAAGTATGTCATCGAGCGGGGACGAACCCCCGCGAACTTGATCTTGATTTACAGGTGTCCACAACCAACCATTCTCATCATTTCACATCCACGGCATTGTACGGACTTTGTCGCCATCCGCCAATAGCTTATCTGAGACAGAATGACACGTCTACGATTACAGGTTGAAGCAGCTGAAAAGTTTAGATATTCTAGCTCTGTTGTGAGTCAGGCGGCCAAACACGGCGAGCAATTGTTTAAAGATGATGAGATACTGCTGTTCTCGCTGCAACACGTAGATTTTATTGAATTGTTCCTTTTTTGTCTGCTGCTTTGACCAAAAATTGACTGGATCACCAATAGACTCCAGTCGAGCTTGGAGAGTTTTTGTTTATGTTGAGAATTGCCGATCACATAAGAAATCTCTTTTCAGAATCTCCAGAGTATCTTGACAAGAAACTGGAGGAACACCGTTTTTCATCAGGTGTAATATTTGCAATCTTTGTAGCTACGGCCGTTATACTCTGGCTCTGGGATTATGTTGTTGACCCTGTTGGCGCTGAAAACACTGTCGCCCTCAGATGTAGTTTCCTTTTCTGTGCTTTTCTCTCCCTGATATATAAATTCGCCAAAAATAAACATGTTTTAATGCTCACATACATTGTGTTTGCCGTTGTTATTGGTGAAACAATATTTCTGAAGATATTGGAACGGCTGGAAAATGGTTTCGTGTACGGTACAGGTGGATTTTTATTCTGGATGTTTCTCTCTTCTTTGGTTCTGCGCTGTTTTTCTCTACGGGTTAACTTTTCCCTTACATTTTTTACCGTAGCATTTCCGCATCTGCTGGCCTTAGCCGGGGGAGTAGATGGTTTTATGCATGGCTATTATGCCGTTTTTATATGGCCGGGAGCATTTACGGCGATGATGGTGCAGCTTGTTCTTGCTCAAAGTGATATGCAGAAGCATAAGACAGAAGTAGCGCTGGAACGTGCATCCAATACTGATGCTCTCACCGGAGCCAGCAACAGACGGCATTTCATGGGCTTGCTCAGACAGGAGATTGTCCGCAGTGACCGTTTTGACCACAATTTTTCACTGATGTCGCTGGATATTGACCATTTCAAGAGGATCAACGACAAATATGGTCATCCTACAGGGGATACTGCTCTTTGCACATTTGTCGAGATATGTTGTCAATCTGTTCGCAACATCGATACAGTTTCCCGCCTTGGCGGCGAGGAGTTTGCAATACTGCTTCCAGAAACGGACATTGATGGTGCCATGGCTATGGCGGAACGGACTCGCGCTGCTATTGAAGATACTTTATTTGACATAGGTGGAAATGAATTTAAGCTCACCACAAGTATAGGCGTTGTCTGTAGATATTCTAAGGATATGTCAGAAGAGACTCTTATTAAATTAGCAGACAGTGCATTGTATCAAGCTAAAACAGATGGCCGCAACAAGGTCGTCAGCTCTTTATAGATCCCATTTCACAGGTACGGCAGTGTACGAACTTTGCATCAATTCGCCAATAGCTCTATACTGCAGAGCATGTCATTCTTTTATCCCGTCTTGATTACCGTCACCCTGCTGTTAGCCGTTATTGTGCTGAGCATCATTGTCATTGCCCACCGTGAGGCGCGGCGTTTAACCGAGCATCCGCACAACAAACGACAACAACGTTACGCCGAATGCCCCGATCTGCATCCCATGCAGCAACTGGTCGAACACCGCCTTGACGCCAGCCGTATCTGCCTGACCACCGCCGACGGGTTGAGCCTTGCCGCCCTCTATCGGCCGGCGCAGAACGGTGCCATGGTGATCCTCTGCCACGGTTACAAGATGGATTGCGGCGAGATGATCCCCATGGCCGCCATGCTGGTACGCCACGGTTACGGGGTGCTGCTACCCGATCTGCGCAGCCACGGCAGCAGCGCTGGCGAACTGATCAGCTTTGGTCATCATGAATGGCAGGACTTGGACGCGGTCGTCGATTTCATCCACACTCAACAGCCCGCGGCCCGTATCGGCCTGTTCGGCAACTCCATGGGCGGCGCTCTGGCACTGTATTATGCGGCGCGCGAGCCACGCATTGCCGCTGTGATCGCTCAATCGCCCTATGCCTCCATCGCCCACACCATCAACAAGAGTGTCAGCCGTTTTACCAACCTGCCACCCTTTCCCTTCGCACCGTTGATCAACTATTTTGCCGAGCGCAAGCTCAACTTCAACACCAATGAGGTGGCGCCATTAACACACATCGGAAACATCAGCCCACGCCCGGTGATGCTGATGATGGGAGGCCGCGATCAGGTGGTGCCATCCGAAGGAATTTTTGCCCTGCAACAGGCCGCTGGCGAACCCAACGAGTTATGGTACGAACCGGAGCTGGACCATGTTGAATTCCATCAGCAACATCCGGTAGAATTTGAGCGGCGAGTGGTCGCATTCTACCGGCATTACCTGCTTGATGCCGCTAATGACAGGGTAGCTGACGACGAAACCATTTAACCGCCACCGGCAAGGTCAGACAGAGTAAGGCGATCGCCGCCAATCGTTGCAGCGGCTCACTGATCAGCTCGGCACCCACGCCCAACTGCGCCTGCACCTGTAGATCCAAGGCCACATACAGCCAGTCGACCACCAAACCGGACACCACCGCCCCCAGTGCCACCATCAACAGATAGACCAGCGTCGCCCGCCGTCCCAGCAGATGGATCAGCACCGTCAACGAGGTGATATTGGTGGCAGGACCGGCGAGGAGAAACACCCGTGCCGCACCGGGACTTACCCCCCTGCATAATCAGCGCCGCAGCAATGGGGGTCGAGGCACTGGCACAGATATAGATGGGGATCCCCACCGCCAGCATGATCAGCATCGACGGCAAGCCTCCGCCCAACCAGCGCTGCATCAATTCTTGCGGAACCAGGGTGGTGATCAACCCGGCCAGCAACAAACCAATGAAGAACCAGCCCGCCATATCCGCCCACACTGGGGTAAAGGCATAGCGTAAGCCATCACGCAAAGAACGGCGACTGAGGGGCTGTGGCAACAGCAACGATTCAGGGCGCTCCTGGCGCTGAGGCAACAGATTTTCCACCACCCCAGCAGCGATGGCGGTAGACAACGCCGCCAGAGGTCGGGCAATGGTTAGTAACGGATCAAGGCTTCATTTATAATGCTCAGTATAAAGGTCATGGTGTCCGTTCCTGCAACTGACGAAGCAACTCCTTAGCCCGTTGTCGTTGTTCAGAAAACCTTTGCGCCTGACGAAGGGCCAGGCGTGCCTCAGCCCACAGTTCACCATTCCAGGCGGCATAGGCCGTCATCAACCACAACGGCCCCGGCTGCTCAGACTGCTTTGCCAATCGCCCGAACAACTCACTGGCCTCGGCATAACGCTCAAGGCTGAACAGCAGCTGCCCCTGTAATTGTAACAGCTCTGGATCGCTCTGTGCCCCCTGCTGCTGCGTCCAATACAATGCCTGCTGCGGTTGATGCAGATTCAGGCTGGCGTGGGCGAGGCGGGTCAGCACCTGACGGTCATGAGGCTGAGTTTTCAGCAATTGCTGATAATAGTGCTGCGCCTGCTGCGGCACGCCGAGGCTGAGGTGAAGATCGGCCAGCAGCCGGGTTTGTTCAGTGCTGAGCGGTTGCAGATAGCCCACCACTTTCAGCGCCACCAAGCCCTGTTCATAGTGTCCTGCTTCAAGATGGAGATGGGTAAGCAACGTCCACCAGCGCGAGTGTAAACCATCCTCATCAGTGTAGCGATTCAGGGCGTTCAACGCCTGATCGCTCATCCCCAGCACCATGTATTGCTGCACCAGCAATTCACGCCAACGACGCTGCGGCTCATGCTGGGTGTGCTCAGCCAGAAACTGCAATTGCGGCAGCGCCTGACGTGGTTGCTCCAATTGCAGATAAACCTGCACCAACGCCCCGCGCCAGCTATTATCAATCTGCTCTGCGGGTCGATCAATCAGTTGGCGTAACACCGTCAACGCCGACTGCGATTGTTCGGCCTGCAGGTACGAGAGGGCGGCATTGTAGAGCAAGGATAGACGCTCAGGCCGGGTCAGGGCAAAACTGCGTTCAAAGGCTTGCCCAGCACCAGCATAGTCATCACTGACATACAATGCCTGAGCCAGATTGAGCCAGCCCGGCGCATAGTCGGCCTGCTTGACCACCACCCGGCGCAGCCAGGGAATCGCCAGGGCCGGGCGCTCGGAGAGCAGATAGGCATTGGCGCGACAGAAATCGATAAGATAGTGTCCACTATCCTTGGCCTCAATCCCCAGCAATTTGAGCGCCTGATCGTAGCGCTGCTGTTCAAGCAGTTGCTGTGCTTCGACCACCTTACGGCGCACCGCCAGCGGAATATTCTGTGCCGCGACCGCCACCACCAACTGTACCCCCAGCAGCATAACAACACTGAGGAGGATTATTTTTATCCACCGCTGCATCATCGGCTACGACTCCAACTCAAAACGGATGGTGGTGACCACCCAACTACGCACCGCTTCGCCATCAATGGTGCCGGGGGTGAAGCGCCAGCCGCGCACTCCGCGCTCGACGGTGCTCTCAAACATATCTTTGGGCTGCGCTTCAAGGATCTGCACCTGTTCGACATCGCCCGTGGTCGAGATCAGCATCTTCACCCGCACCCAACCCTCGATCCCCAGACGCTTGGCGCGCAGCGGATAGATAAACGGCGATTGTGCCAGTGGCGTCAACGGCCGATCCAGGGCCGCACTGTCAAACACACTCGGCACCGGCTCCAACCGGGTCAACTGCACCTCAGGCATCGCCACCCCACCCAGGCTGCTGGGGATTTCCGGCTGCAACTGGAGATTAAGTTTCAACCGTTGAACCTGAGGTTTTGGCGTGCGCTGAGCGATGCGCTGCTTGACTACCTGTTGTTCAGGAGGCTTTTGAGCCGCTTGCTGACGTGGCGATGGTGATGGTGGAGACACCCGCACCACCGATACGGAAACAGCCGGCAGCTCATCACGTCGCGGCTGTTGTTGGCCGATCAACTGCGGCATCAACCAGAACAACAGCAGATTGATCGCGAGCGTGGCGACCACGGCCAGACCGAGTTGAACAGTTGAATTTTGTAGCCAAAATCGTCGTGCCACGCTTAGTGTCCTGTCATCGGTTATATTTTCGAGTGATCATTTTCACGTCATCTCCCTAGTCAGGGAGAGGAGCTAATCAGCGATGTGCAAAAAAATGAGTTGTCGGAGTCCGCTGCGTTAACCCGATCTGCCGCTACGGATTTTCCCGTTCATGATGAAATATCATTGATCAAATTACGCGGGCCGCAAGGGATCAGGCCCGCCTTTCGCAGCTCGGGTAGATACGCGGTTGGCACACTGAAATCGTTGCATTGCACAGGTTGTTACTTTGGTTTACAAAGCCATTTCTTTGCACCCTTTCTTTGGGGCTTTACAAAGAAAGAGTGTCGCCTGCGGGGCGAATCCCGCGAACTTGATCTTATGGATTTTAGGGGTTTGATCAATATTGCTCCAGCACCAAACGGGGATGCCACTACAAGACAATTCTGCCAGCCTAACAATTTAAGCCATACAGGACACTACTCTCCAGCAACACCGGCGGCCAGCGCCACATCTTGGGCCCCGGCCTGACGACAGGCATCCATCACCTCAATAGCTGTACCGGTGCGACTGCCGCGATCGGCGACAATCACCACGCTGCCTTCGGGATTTTCAGCCAGTGCCCGTTCAACGTGGATCCGCACCGCACGTATATCAATCGGACGACGCTCGACGTAGATCTGGTCATCGGCGGTAACGGCAATCAGGATGGTGGCGTGTTCTTTACTCACCGCCGTGGCGGCGGTGGGGCGCTGCACATCAATGCCGGTTTCACGGACAAAACTGGTGGTGACCAGAAAGAAGATCAGCAGAATAAACACCATGTCGATCAACGGTGCAATATTCAGTTCCAGGGTTTGCCGTTTGGCGCGGCGGCTGGAGGTAACATTAATCATAGTACGCTCTCCCCCGACAATTCTCGCGACAACTCCCGTTTCAGGCACAACCCCAGTGAGCTGAGGCGCTGCTTGAGATTTTCGGCGCGTCGCTGAAGGAAATTGCGCATATACAGACCCGGAATGGCAATCAACAGACCAGTCTGGGTGGTGACCAGCGCTTCGGAGATACCACCGGCCATAGCCCGAGCATTGCCGGTGCCAAACAGGGCGATACTGTCAAAGGTGGTGATCATCCCCACCACGGTGCCGAGCAAGCCGAGCAGCGGCGCAATGGCCGCCAACACGCCGATCAGCGTCAGCCCCCGCTCCAGACGTGCCGCAACCGTCAACAATGCTTCATCGACCACATGGCCATCCAGTTGCGGATAGCCACTTTTACGACTAACGAATTCGCTGACCAGCCGCGAAGTAATACCGGCATACTCAGCCGGTGGCAACACACCACGGCGGGCGTAATCGATGGCTTGAGCCTCGGCCATGTTGTGATCGTACAACCCCTTCAGACATAACAGCCGCTGAATAATCAGCGCCCACATCAGCAGTGACACCGCCACCAGCGGCCACATGATAATGCCGCCGGTGCTCAGGTAATCTTCGATCGTACGCCATGATGCCATCATGACGACGACTCTCCACCACCGAAACGCGCCTTGCACACTACATTGACAAAGCGGATCGATTTTTCCTCCAGCTGGGCGATCAGCGTTTCCACCCGCCGACTGAGCAGGCTATGGCAGAGCATGATCGGAATCGCCACGCCAAGACCGAGCATGGTGGTGATCAGCGCTTCAGAGATGCCGCTCGACATCAGTCGCGGATCACCGGTGCCGTGGAAGGTGATCACCTGGAAGGTGTTGATCATACCGGTAACAGTGCCGAGCAGTCCGAGCAGCGGCGCAATGGAGGCCAGCACTGCCAAAGTGGAGAGAAAACGTTCCAGACGCGGTATCTCGCCGAGAATCGCCTCTTGCAGGGCATTTTCCAGATCTTCCCGGCCCATGGTTCGATAGCGTAACCCCGCGCTCAACACCCGCGGCAGCGGTTTGTCGGCACTGTGCTGACAGGCACTCTCGCAGCCACTCCAGTCACCGTCAGCCACCAACGGTTCGATGGTGTTGAACAGGGCATCGGCGTCAAAGCGGTTGCGCCGCAAAAACCAGCTGCGCTCAACGATCAGCACCAGTGCCACAGCACCGATCAATACAATCGGCCAGACGATAAAACCACCCTGCCCCAACTGGTCGGTCAGGCCGGTGCGATAATTAAGCTGACGCAATGACGCGCCACGACCGATATCGATGGGTGCACTGGCGCTTTCACCATCGAGATAACGTTCAATCTGTTTCTGCCAGCGCCGCCCCGGCAACTGCGACAACGCAAACAAGCGACCACTTGGCGGCGAATAGAGCAGAAAACCGCTCTCATCAACGGTGCGATAGGCAGCACTGAAATCACCGAGCATCAACACATCGGCAGCGCGCTGCTCACCCTGACGGTCGAGAATGGTCTGGCGGACAATCTGCACCTCTGCGGTAGCGGTCATCTCGTCAAGCAACAGAGCACTAAGAGCGCGCACATCATCCATGCCGGGAAAACGCTCCTGCTGCTGTAGTACGTTCAACACCTCGGTGCGCCCGGGACGCAGGGCATTGATCTGGCTATGTTGCAACAGGGCATCGCTCTCTTTGGCACTGACACGGATAAAACCCAACAGCTCCTGCAAGCGGACGCTGCGCTGCTGCTGTTCCGTTTGCAGCGCAGTCTGCTGCACCGTCAAGCGGCTGAGCTGTTTTTTCAACGAGCGGGTCTGCTGTTTAAGATCAGCGACATCGCCACGTAGCGTTTTCACCGCCTGCCGTAGAGCTGTGCGATCCGCCAGCAACTGCTGACGCTGCTTGGTCGCCAGTGTTTCAGCCCGCAGCTGCTCCTGTTCGGCGGCGGCAACCACCTGTTGTTGTTGTTGCTGCAGGGCCTGGGCCCGCTGGCGTTGATCTTGCCCCAGAGCGGGCAGTGTGGTTAAGACCACAAGGATCAAGGTGATGATCATCGCTTTCATTGCGCCACCACCTTTCCTAACGGCAGGCTGAGCAGATCCACCGGTCGATGCTTACTGCCCATGTCGATGGCACGCTGTAACTCGCCATTGACATCACCAGCCAACAGCTGCCACTGCTCACTGACCGGATCATAAATAGCACTGCGCTGGCCATCGAGGGACTGAGCAAACAACGCCAGACGGCCGACCCGCAACTGATTCATCAGCGCCGAACGTCCGTCCACCGTCAGTGTCGCCTGGATCACCTCAACACTGCGGCCATACTCGGTCTCGACCCGCAACGCCTCCATGGTACGACGGAATTTCTCGCCGATCGCCACCGTGTCATCGTCCAGCGCCTGTTGCAGGCGCTGCAAACGCAGTTGCCGTTCATGGACGAGAAACGGCAGATCTTCAGCCACCTGCTGGCGCAGCTGATCGACACTCTGCTGCAAAAACGGCAGCATCTCATCAGTCAACCGTTTCGACTCGGCAATTGCCCGTTGCAATGCTGCGATGGCTAGCGTGCGCTCATCCAAGTGCTGCTGTAGATCATCGCACAGACAGCTGAGCTGTTGCTGCTCCAACTCCAGCCGTTCCAGCTCAGCGCTGAGCTTCAAGCGCTCGGCCTGCCAGGCATCGGCCTCACGTTGCGCCTGCTGACGCACTTTCAACGTCTGCGCCACCGGTGTCGTCACCTGATCTGAAAACGGCTGAGCAGGTAATGCCACGGGTTGAGCCATGGCACTACCCGCACACAACAACAGACACACACTGTTCAAAAGGCTGAATCTTAAAACATTGTACAATTTCAAAAAGATCTCCTGTAGGATAGAACGTTCGAGTCAACTCTGTCCCGGAAATAGGTATTGTATATAGCCACTGCTGAATCATGATTAGATGAATAGACAAACAATGGTGTCACACCAACAGGGTTCTGCATAACGGTACCACGGAAAAAGTAGAGAGCGATAAACTAACACATTACTCAATGCCGTATCTCAGAAAAAGAGAAAACTCAGTCGACCTAAAGGGCGACTTGCCGCCAAGGTGAAGCAAGACGGAAAACGACTCATCGTCGGTGGGTTTGCGACCCCCGGAGGGCCGGTTTTAAAGCCATTTCTTTGCACACTTTCTTTGGGGCTTTGCAAAGAAAGTGTGTCGGCTGCGGGACGAAACCCGCGAACTCGATTTTGTTTTTAGGGGTTTTGTTTAGCCGCCCGTGGTACCGGATCAATATTATTCCGTCGCCAAACGGTGTCATCGGCTGAACTAAACCGGGGTTGCGCCCCCGGGCGGCGCCCTACTTTTAGAATCATCCAAAAGTAGGCAAAACATGACCCCAAATGTCTTGCCCTACGGGTTCCCTCACTTCAATCGCTACCACCGAGGAGCCCGACCAAACAATTTAAGATGAACAAACTAACAAACCCCCAGCGGAGATTCAAATGGATTCAACACAGCTTCCCGGCTACTTTACGACCAGCGACGGTAGCGGAATTCTCTCCACTGCCGACAGCGATGGTCAGGTCAATTCGGCCGTGTACGCCAAACCCCGTTTTTTCGATGACGGCACCATCGCCTTTATCATGCTCGACCGTCTCAACCATCACAATCTACAGTCCAACCCGCACGCGGCCTATCTGTTCCTGGAGCGCGGCGACGGCTATCGCGGCATCCGCCTCAAGTTAACGAAACTGCGCGAGGAATTGAATACTGAACGCATTGAACAGTTGCTCAGCGACAGCAAACACAAGCTGGTTTGTAATGAAGATCGTTATCTGGTGTTCTTTAACATCGACACCATTCTGCCGTTGGTCATTGGCCGCAAAAAGGATCAACAAGATGCTTAACATTGATATTCCCGGTGCTGATTCGCTGCAACTGCATCATTTGGTTCTCGACTACAACGGCACCCTGGCGTGTGATGGCCAACTGCTTCCCGAACTGATTGCGCCGCTACAGCAACTGGCCGACAGCTTGATGATCCACGTTATCACCGCCGACACCCACGGTAGCGCCGCCAAGCAACTGGCTGCGTTACCCTGCCGACTGGAGATCATCGCTCAAAACGATCAGATTGCGGCCAAGCAACAGTTCGTCCACCAACTCGGCACCGAACACTGCGTAGCCATCGGCAATGGTTACAACGACCAACAAATGCTCAAGGATGCGGCCCTCGGCATTGCCCTTATCCAACGGGAGGGAGGCGCGGTTGCCAGCCTGCTCAATGCCGATATTGTCTGCAACCATTGTTGCGACGCCCTTGAGCTGTTACTCAAACCGGCGCGACTCATTGCCACCTTGCGCCGTTAATCAACCATCACTAAAAGAATGTTGACAAAACCACTCAACTATCTATTATTGTTGATCTCAACTAACCATCAACGTTAAACAACACCGGAGGGTTATCCCGTGAAATTCACCCATTTGATTTTAATTGCTCTTCTCGCCAGCGGTCTTGGCGCATGCAAAGACACCAACGATAATCAGGCAGCAGCCCCGGCAGCCCACCCCGCTACCAGCGAAGCACCTGCTCATGCCGATGCTCTGCAACCCATTCAGCAGATGTCCGGCACCGTGCTTGAAACCATGGATACCGCCGGTTACACCTATATCAAAGTTAAAACTGCCGACGCCGAAGTATGGGCCGCCGCACCGCAGTTCCCGGTCACAGTGGGTGCTTCGGTCATGATCCCCGAAGGGATGCCGATGCCCAACTATCACAGCAATACCCTCAACCGCGACTTCGACTTGGTCTACTTTGTCGGCGACGTACTGGTTGTCGGTGCGGATATGAATTTGCACAGCCCTGAAGATGGCCACGTTGATATGGGGAAGATGGGCGACATGGCTGACGCAGCGATGGGTCATCAGAAACCGGCGGCAGCCGTAGTGGAGATTGACTTTTCAAACCTGACCAAGGCGGAAAAAGGCTACACCATAGCGGAAATTTTTGCCCAGAAGGACGCTCTGGCGACCAAGGAAGTAACCCTGCGTGCCAAAGTGGTCAAGTTCAGCCCCAAGATCATGAAAACCAACTGGATCCACCTCCAGGATGGCAGCGGTGAGGCCGGCACCCACGACCTAACCATCACAACCGACGGCCAGGCAGCGGTAGGCGACACGGTCGTGGTAAAGGGTATCCTCGATCTGAATCAGGATTTCGGTTACGGCTACAAGTATGATGTGATCATTCAAAAAGCCGAGGTAACGGTGGAATAAAGATCACAGCAGATAGATATGATAAAAAAGCCCCCGGTCAACACCGGGGGCTTTTTTTGTGCCACCAGGCATCCCGATACTGGAATGAACGGGGGCCTTGTGCCATAATTGTTTTTAAAGTTATGCCTTAATTTTCGGAGCTGAGGATGCAGAGTTTTAGCAACAAACCAGCACAGTCTATCTATTCCCCGCGAGGATGCACCCTGTTGCATGTTGAAGAGCTGACACCGCAGGAAAAGCTGTTCCGCTTTGTGCTGGATGATGGTTCTGCTCTGGGGCATCAGCCGGGACAATTTGTCCAGCTATCCATTGCCGGACTGACGGAAGCACCGATCTCCATTGCCGGCTCTCCCACCCGCGGGCCGCAATTCGAGCTGGCGGTGCGCAACGTCGGCACCCTGACCGGGGCGCTGCATCAGCTTCAGGTCGGAGCCAAGGTCGGCATTCGCGGGCCCTTTGGCCGCCCCTTTGACCTCGCGGCACTACAAGGCAAACATCTGGTGTTGATTGCCGGAGGCTGTGGTCTGGCGCCGCTGCGTTCCCTGATTCAATACTGCGAGGATCGCCCCCAGGAATTTGCCTCGGTGCAGATCATCTACGGCGCACGAACATCTCACTGCCTGCTATTCAAAGAGGAGCTGAAAGCGTGGCAAAACAGCCCCCACCTGAGTTGCTGCTACACCGTTGATCAGGCTGTGCCGGATTGCGACCATGACACCCCTTACGATGGTGAACAGGGTTTGATCACCGACCTGTTTGAACATTTATTTGAGCGCTGCATCTTTACGGCGGAAAATAGCTGCGCTGTGATTGTCGGCCCACCGGCCATGTACCGCCCGGTAATTGAGGAACTGCGCCGTTACGGCTTTACCGCCCCCAGGCAGATCATGTTGTCCCTCGAACGGAAAATGCGCTGCGGCATCGGCAAATGCGGCCACTGCACCATTGAACATCTGTACTGCTGCACCGATGGCCCAGTATTCTGGTTGGAAGAGGTTGAAACCTTGCGGGGAGCCCTATGAATGGAAACAAGCCGAGTGAAATGAACGCGACCCTGACCACCTGTCCCTACTGCGGCACAGGCTGTAATTTTTATCTGCTCAGTGGCAGCGATGGCCGCCTGAGCGGTGTTGAACCGGCGGCAAAACATATTGTCAGCAAGGGGCGACTGTGCATGAAAGGCTGGAACGCCCATGCCTTTGTCCACCATCCCGACCGTTTGAGCACACCCCAGCTTAAACGGGATGGAGCATTGCAAGACTGCGACTGGGACACGGCGCTGGCAACGGTGCATCAGCGGCTGCAAGCCATTGCCGACAGGCACGGCCCGGACAGTCTGATGTTCTTCTCTTCGGCCAAGGTCAGCAACGAGGAAAATTACCTGATGATGAAACTGGCCCGCGCCGGTTTCAGCACCAACAATGTCGATCATTGCGCTAGGCTGTGCCACTCATCCACGGTGGTCGGGCTGGCTGAAACCCTCGGTTCCGGTGCCATGACCAACACCCTGGACTGCTTTGACCATACGGATCTGGTATTTGTCATCGGTTCCAACACCACGGAGCAGCATCCCCTGATCGGTGGCCGGATTCTTCAAGCCCTGCGCCACGACACAAAATTGCTGGTGGCCGACAGCCGCAAAATCCGGCTGGCCCAGCATGCAAATATCCACCTGCGCCATCACAACGGCAGCGACGTGGCGCTGATTAACGGTATGATGCGCCAAATTTTGGTCGATGGCCTGGAGGATCGAGACTTCATCGCCCGCCGCACCGAAAACTTCGATGCCCTGCGCGACTCACTTGAGCCGTTCACGCCTGAGTACGTGGCCGCCATCACCGGCCTTGAGCCACAGCAGATTATTGATGCGACCCGGCTCTATGCCGGGGCGGACAACGCCATGATCGTCTTTGCCATGGGCATTACCCAGCACAGCCACGGCGTGGATAATGTGCGTGCCCTCTCCAATCTGGCGCTGATGACGGGCAACCTGGGACGACCCGGAACCGGCATTAATCCCTTGCGCGGCCAAAACAATGTCCAAGGGGCCTGCGACATGGGAGCGCTACCCAATGTTTACACCGGCTACCAGCAGGTAGCCGATCCACAGGCGCGGCTGAAGTTTTCCACCGCCTGGGGCAAGGAATTGCCGGAAACCCCCGGCTTGATGGCCACCCATGCCATTGAAGCCGCAGCGGCAGGCAGCGTGCGCGGCATGCTCATCATGGGTGAAAACCCCATGTTGTCGGAACCCAACCAGACACTGGTACGCAAGGCGCTGGAGAATCTTGATTTTCTGGCGGTCATTGATATTTTTCCAACGGAGACTGCACAACTGGCGGATGTGGTTCTGCCGGCGGCCTGTTATGCCGAACGCGACGGCACTTATACCTCGACGGAGCGGCGGGTGCAGCGCGGTCGCCAGGCCGTCGAAACGCCGGGAGATGCCCGCGCCGACTGGAGAATTCTGTGTGATCTGCTGCAACGCTGCGGCATTAAAGCGAATTACGAATCACCGGCACAGATTATGGATGAAATCACCACCCTGACCCCCAGCTATGGCGGCATCAGCTACCAGCGGCTGGAGGGCGGCCATGGCTTGCAATGGCCCTGCCCCGATGCAGATCATCCCGGCACGCCGATTCTCCATCAGGAGCAGTGTACGCGGGGTAAGGGGCGTTTCAGCCCGACCCGCTACCGCCCGCCCAAAGAGCTGCCGGATGAAAAGTATCCGTTGCTGCTCAACACCGGACGCACCGCTGTCCATTGGCACACCGGCACCATGACCCGGCGCAGCCATCTGCTGCACCGTGAAGAACCGCACGCCTTTGCCGAAGTCAATCCGCAGGATGCCGGACAACTCCAAATCTGCGACCGGCAGTTGATCCGGGTCAGCAGTCGCCGCGGTAGTATCCAGCTCAAGGCCCGGCTGACGGAGCGGGTTCCGGCGGGGCAGATCTTCATCCCCTTCCATTTTGCCGAGGGTGCAGCCAATGTGCTGACCAACAATGCCCTGGACCCCGAATCGGGCATCCCGGAATTTAAAGTCTGTGCCGTGAGGGTGGAGCCATGCTGAAACAACTGACACAACAGGACCTGTTTGAGCTCTTCGACCGGCTGGCCGAACAGTATCATTTACTGATGCCGACCCTCCTGACCGATGGCAGCCGCGAGCTGATGCCATGGCCGGGAAGCAAAGCAGCCGCCATAGATGGCATCATCCCATCCATGGCGGGGGAGCCGATCCAGCGCAAGCCGACCAGTCACTTTTTCCCCCAGACCGATCCGCTGGTGTTCCTCAAGCCCGACGGCACGGTCAGTGTGCCGCAGCCGCCGGACAAGCCGTTGGCCCTATGCGGACTGAACCGCGAAGACCTGGCAGCCGTGGCCTTTGTCGACCGCTTTTTCAGTGCTGAACCAGCGGACGATGTGTATCTGGCCAAACGCTCCGGCGCATTGCTCATCGGACTGAGCGGGCACTGTGGAGATGGTAGTCATGGTGACCACTTTCTACCGTTAGCTCAGGGGCTGTGCGATATAGAATTGATTGCCGAAGAGCCGAATGAAGAAAAAAAAGAGCAGGAAAAACAGTGGCTGGCCGTGGTTTACAATGCTGTCGGAGAGCAGTGGCTAAGCGGATTCGCCGCCGGTTCACCACAACGGCTGGAGCTGCTGCGCCACAAATCCGTCACCATGGGCCATCAGCAACAGGAGCTGTTACAACAGGCAAGCCGTCTGCTACAGGCCGATCAGGTGCCGGACAGCTTCTGGCAGGAGATCTCCTCTCGCTGCATCCGTTGCGGCGGCTGCAACTTTGTCTGCCCTACTTGCACCTGTTTTTGCGTTCAGGATCGCACCACAACAGCAGGGACACAGCGCAGCCGCATCTGGGATTCCTGCCAGCTGGACGCCTTCATGCGTGAAGCCAGCGGCCACAACCCCCTGGGCACGGAGCTGTTGCGCACCCGACGCCGGATTCATCATAAACTGGTGGATGATCCCAAGCGCTGGGGAGAAATCAGCTGCGTGCTGTGCGGTCGCTGTGACCGCGCCTGCCCGACGGGGATCGGCATGGTGGCGGTATGCGAGGAGTTGGTACGGCGTTTTACGAGTTAATTTTCGTGTAGATCAACAGTAAATGTGGGCACTGTCCACCATCAAGCAACAGGCACTGCTGTTCAGGATGAAATATCATCAATCAAATACGTGCGGGCCGCAAGAGATCAGGCCCGCCCCGCAGTTCGGCTAGCTACGCAATCCGCACCCTGAAACAGTTACACGCCACAGTTGGTTACTTTTGTTTCGATTTTAAAGGCCATTTCTTTGCTTACTTTCTTTGGGGCCGATTCTAAGAAAGTACGTCGGCTGCGGGACGAAACCCGCGAACTTGTCTTTACGAATTTCAAGGTTTAATCAATATTGATTCGTTGTCAAACGGAAAACTACTACTAAACAATTTTACAAGAGGGAAACATCTCGTAACTATTGAGTTTATCATTGATCCAGAACTAGCAAAAATGGGACTGTCCCCGCGCTTTTGAGGTTTTAGAGGGGTCTGTCCCAGGCTTTTGCGGCGCAAACTACCGCCGTTCCATAGTCAGTAAACCAAGATCAAGTTCGCGGGTCTCGCCCCGCAGGCGACGTCCTTTTTGCCATGCCCCAAAAAGTAAGCAAAAATGGCTTTTAGAACCAAAGAAACCATCCGCCGAGTCAACTGTTTCAGTGTGCTAATTGCGGAACCACCCGAACTGCGAGGGCGGGCCTGATCCCTTACGGCCCACCGGATTTCGATGCCGCTCATTTCATATCGAACACTGTCAACATCATGATGTTTCCCGGTGTCGGTTCTGTACCGTTACTCGATGAAAATTCGCCCGAAGGACTTGGGCCGCTATTCTACACCCTCTCCAATCAAACGATAATCCTGCGGCGTATTGATGTTTCTGAAGCTCTTGCCTTGGGGATCGAGATGAACGATATCTTCAGCGGTCAGCCTAAGGGTTTCCACCTGCTCAAACAGTGCCCCCACCCGGCGCTGTTTCTGATTCAATAACCGTTCAACAGCAGGCAAACAACTCTTCGCATACAGGGCATGCAGGGGTTCATGCCCCCCGGCGCTGTAGGGCAATATGACCTCGCCCTGGTCGGCGAAAGAACAGATATGCCGAATAAGCGGCGCGGAGATAAAGGGCATATCGCAACCGACAATGAACACCCTGTCCTCAGTAGCATGACACAACGCGGAATGGATTCCCGACAGCACCCCCATGCCGGGGTGGCAATCCACCACCTTGCGGCAGGGGATGTCGGCATAGGATTTCGGGCTGTTGGTCACAATGATCACTTCGGCAAACAGCGACGCCAGCCGCTGGTAGACATGGTCGATCAGCCGTTGCTCACCAAAGGGCAAAAGGGCCTTATCGCAGCCCATGCGGGTACTCTTGCCCCCGGCCAGAATCGCGGCACTGATGCCGGGGAGGGGTGTTTCCGGCAGGGTGATTTCAGGTACTGCATTATTCATTACATTGAAATCTCTTGTGGTGCATTGTCCGCAGGAGGAAACCACTCCTCTGCAACAAAATCGTCGGCACCGATCTGACTCAGATTTCGTTTCATATACTTACCCGTCGCCGAAACAGCCACATCGCCATTGGGCAATAACAGTTCACCGCTCCCCTCGAAAATGCGTCCCTTATCCTTGGTAATGCGGCCAATGGATTTCAGCTCCACATTCAACGGCACCGGTTTATGGTAGCGCAACTGTAGGTCAATGGTGACACCGAAGGTATTTTGATCATAAAACGCCATGATGGCCCGACCGATCACCTCGTCGAGCAACGCTGCGGAAATACCGCCATGGGTGATGCCGGGGTAACTTTGATGTTCATGCCGCGCCGTAAACAGACCGATCACCTCTTTCTCCTCTGTTTGATAAAAGCGCGTTTGTAACCCCAGTTTGTTTTCGGTGCCACAGACCAGGCAATTTTTAGAGATATGCTGGCTGCGATTGATTTTATGGTTCATGCTTGTCCTGTCAGAGACTGATTGCCTAAACTATCTCAGTTGATTCTTTTCACTATTTCTGCCAGAACCTGCTCCATCAATTGAAATGACTCTCGTATCTGGATCGACCCCGGTTCCGACGATCTCCATCAATTTGCCATAGCTGTTTACAACATCATATTTCACATGATCCGGGTTGATCTTGCGGTTGATTTCATCAAAAAACTTCCGGGCGCATTTTATTTTGGTCTTTTCGATTTCCCTTAGCTCCATGCTCGACATAGAACCCTTGGTTTCAGCGACGAAATAAACGTGCTTAACAACCCCTTGTTTAAATGAAATAGCCCAATCTGGGTTGTAGTTTCCAACCGGTGTAGGGATGGAAAAGCCTCTGGGTAGCTTTGCATAGACGACAACTTCAGAGCTGGTATCCAGCTCGTTTACGAAGGTACGTTCAGTCTTTGAATCGGTAATGACATAATCGTAGATATGACGTTTTAGAGCTGCGCCAGCTTTACTGAAATCCTGCTTACTTTGCTCATCTGTAAATATGTCGGTATCGTGAGTTTCGGTAATGGAGTTGTAGCTTAGGTGTTCGACAATAACCGTTGCTTTCTGCTCTTGGATCAGTCGTGCCGCTTCGGTGATAAAATTTTCAGGGTTGGTCTTGAACTGTGAGAATACCGTTTTTTCGATTTGACTCAGAATGTCTGTAACAGTCTTTCTGGTCAGCTGTGTGTTCTCCGCAATTTTTCCGGTCAGGTCATATTTGACAGCAGAATGGATGGAATGGGTGTTGTACTCGATTGAGGTATCTTGAACCTGAAAACCATCACCTGATTTCATCTGATCGTAGCTGATATCATTGGATTGTTCGCCTCGCTGAACGGTGTATTGAAGAGGAGTAACCCGTAGTTCAGAATTTAGAGTGTGAACACATTTTTCAACTAATTCAGAGCTGTCAAAATGAACACTGTAGACTGCTTTACGATTTATTCTGTTCCAGAGCTCCTTAAACTCTTTTTTCTCAAAGTTGGCATTCAAGGGATTGGTTTTAGCACCACGATCATTTTGAATTTGAGGCAAACTGGCATCGCTGTAAACACTGTTAATCAATTGAAAAATGTCAGCCTTGTAAGGTTGAAGATCATCAGGCAACTCAGCCAACTCTTCATTCTTCACAGCATCATGATACCTCTGAGCAATGTTTTTCTTTCTGTCCACATAGCCATTCTGAATCAAATAAAATTCAATCCCTTCTGCCATGTCCTGGGTGACTTCGATGTTTCCAGATGTTGTCTGCAAAATTTTCCCGGTAAAATATTTAACATCGGCAATCCGTGGTCTTTCCGAAAGTGATTCGCTGATATCGTTCTGCAACGCAGTGACAAAATCCTTATAACTTTCACTGGCAACAACGGTCAAAACATTGGTCTGATGGACAGTTGCCTGATTGTCCTGTCTTTCACCAAGCTGATTGACAGAAATGCGCAGCCCCCGACCAACTTCCTGTCTGCGAGAGATAGTGTTGTCACTGTGCTTTAACGTGCAGATAACAAAAACATTCGGATTGTCCCAGCCTTCACGCAGTGCTGAGTGGGAGAAAATAAAGCGCGTCGGCTCAGCAAAAGAAAGCAATCGCTCCTTGTCTTTCAGGATCAGATCGTATGCACTTTGGTCTGTACTTTCGACCCTTTCGCTTCTTGTCGACTTTACCGCATCAACCATTTTTCCTTTTTTATCAATGGAAAAATAGCCGTTGTGGGTACAATCAACCGGAATATTGTCCAAGTGTTTTTTATAGCCCTCGTGCATAAACAGGTCTTGTTTTAGCTCATTCAATGCAGCACTATATTCTTCCTCGAATATTTTTGCATATTCGCCACCCTCTTTTCCGGCATCAGTGTAAATACGGTATTTTGCTACCTCATCAATAAAGAAGAGGGTGAGAACCTTGATTCCCTGATGAAAAAGCACCTGTTCCTTTTCAAAGTGTGATTTGATTGCTTCACGAATCTGAATACGCCTCAATGCCTTATCGTTGACATCACCGGTTGCTTCACCAGCCTGCAACTGATCCCCATTCGTAAATTCAACGATGTCGGTCACGGCATTAATGTCAGCAATCACAACTCCTTTGTACTGATCCAGTTCACCGGAAAGATCATAGAGGTTGTCGCCTTTTTTCAGCTTGCGAATCATCCGCTTGATACCGCTACTCTGCTTAACCTCAAGTTCGATCCGGGCAACCGGTGCCTTCCTGGAAACCTCAATTGATTCGAGATAGAGATAGGCATTGGTTCCAGACAAGCCTTTAACGGAGATTCCGCGCACTGCGATCTTTTTTACCAGCTTCTGGTTATAGGCATCCAGAGCATCAAGCCGGTGAACTTTATTGTGCTGAGTTTTATGTGTAGCCGAATAGCGCAGGATAAACAGTGGGTTGAATTCCTTGAGAGAATCCAGCGTTTTTTTGCCCTCCATCTTTTGTGGTTCGTCAAGAATCAGGATTGGTCTGTTTGCCTTGATCACGTCAATGGGACGGCGGCTTTGAAAATCGTCCAGCTCTTCATATATACGTCGATTATCTTTGCCCGTAGCATTGAACGCCTGGACATTGATCACCATGACATTGATTCCGGCATCCGAGGAAAAGCTTTCGAGTTCGTGGAGTGACTTGGAATTGTAAATAAAAAACTTGATCTTTTTGTTGTAACTTTCCTGAAAGTGATCGGCTGTGATTTCCAGTGATTTGTAGACACCTTCACGAATAGCAATACTGGGAACCACAATAATGAATTTGCTCCAGCCGAACTGCTTCTTCATCTCAAAAATGGTTTTGATGTAGCAGTAGGTTTTACCGGTACCGGTCTCCATTTCCACATCAAGGTGGTATGGCGCAATTGCCAACGCTTTTTTGGTGTAAGGCTTATCGACCACAAAAGCATCTTTTTTTATGGTTTTAAATTCACTGACAGACTGGCTCTGCGGCAAATTTTGATTGCGCTGAACCACTTGGATATTCTCTAAAATCTGCTGTTGGGTCAGGAGGATGTCAGCGTTTTTGAAGCCCGACTCTGCAAATAATTTCGGTTGAGTGGCTTTTGTCACGCCGGGGTCAATCCTGTAACCATGACCTGCTGTATTCGGCTGCCCTTTGAAGCAATTCAGTACTGCATCGACGGCACGAGTCTGGTACGCCTGCTTTTTAAATTTGAGTTTCACTGGTGGCCTCCTGCACTGTTAACCACAGATGGGCACGGATAAGCACTGATATTTACAAACTGAAAAAAGCCACCAATCATGATTTGCCCCCCTTATGCTCTTCTATGGTTGCTTCAATTAGTTTGCGTTCTTTTTCTATCTCCAGCTTCAATTCCCGCTCACTGGGGAGAAACTGTAGATACTTGGAAGCGAAAATCTGTTTGTTCTCGTTGAGCACAGAGTATTTTGCAACGGCTTCGCTTTTGTCTGAACAGAGAATAAGACCGATGGTTGGGTTGTCTCCCGCCACCTTGAACTTATCCTCAAACAAACGGACATAGCCATCCATCTGCCCCACATCCCGATGGGTCAGTTTGCCGATTTTCAGGTCAATGAGCAGGAAGCACTTGAGCATGAAATTGTAAAAAACCAGATCGATATAAAAATCGTCATCGTCAAAACGGATATGCTTTTGCCGGGCAACAAAGGAGAACCCTTTGCCAAGTTCCAGCAGGAAGGTTTGTAAATTGTCGATAATAGACTGTTCCAGATTGTTTTCATGAAGAGTTACCGCATCGGGGAGGCCAAGGAATTCCAGCACATAGGGCGATTTGATGATTGTTTCGGCAAGTAAAGGTTTGCCGGGCAAATGCTCCCGGTCACTTGCAACAAGTCCCTCTTCCCCGCAGTTAGCAATTATTCGTTGGTAATAAGATGACTGAATCTGCCGCTCTAACTGAACCTTGTTCCAACCGCACTCGATCGCTTCCTGTTCATAGAAAAGGCGAACTTTTTCATCGTTAACACGCATCAGGGCACGATAATGGGACCAGGTTAACTGAGATGAAAAGGATTTTTCACCCATCGGGGAATGACTCTCTGGAAGCTGTGATTCTCTCCCCGGATGGGAGAGTTTTTTATGATTCAATTCTCTTCCTGACGGGGAGAGAATTTCGAAGCGATCCGAATAGACCTGATAAAACTGCCGATAGTTCCATAATGTCGGGGATGAAAACCCTCTTCCAAACTGTTCAGACAATTTTGCAGATAGACCATCAATCACCCGCTTCCCATATTCCGCTCGTTCATCACCGCCCTGTAGCTCCTGCACAATTTCACGCCCAATCAACCCATAAGCAAGTACCATATTGGAATTGACCGAACGCACCACATTGCCCCGCGCCTGTTCCAAAATAGAAACCACCCGGTCAAATAAACTGTCTCCATCCGGCTTTATCAATCCGTGCCCATCTGAGTTTATTCGTGGTTTCTTGCTCATATCGTCTTCACCTCAGTATGAGGCGACATGAGCTTGAAGATCTGCTCCACGTTGATTTTTACG